>DATHXZ010000034.1:0-4214 GCA_035459405.1 Chthoniobacterales bacterium | reverse complement strand
CCTTCTGCTTGCGCCAGATCGAGATATATTGGCCGTAGCCGAACGGCTTCTCGTCTTCCTTGTTCTTGCGAAACTCGGCTGGCCCGGTGGTGTAACCCAGATCAGCGCTGCGCGACATCGCGGCGAACACCGGCTGCCATGTCAACCAAAGGCCACCCTCCGGTCGCGCGCTCCAGGCTTTCTTACCGTCCGTCGGACCGGGCTGAAAGACGATCGCGTCCTCGGCCAGAAACTCCAGAAACGCCGCGCGCGTACCGTGCGCCTGGCCCGTCTCGTAGAACTTCCTTTCGCCTTCGACGATCGCGCGGATCGCGCTCTCAGGATCCTCGGCCGGCGTCGAAAGGGCAACGGCGGTGAGACAAAAAAGGGCGACGATCCGCGCGTGATGGCCGAGGAAGGTTGTTCGGATTCGCCGTGGCACTCGGCTTCGAGAATGTCCTGACGGCTGCCCGGATGCAACGGGTGGCTTTCGCAATCCGGCACGGCCGCGCAATCCCCGCGCAGCTAGTGCCAGATGCGTACGCCAATCCGAGCTGAGCTGCGCCGGGCGGTTACAGCTTCCGGCGAAAATCGATGCGCGTGGTCTTCTCGTTGCCCTGCGCGACGTGTGTCCACTCTTCCGCATGCCGATTTGGCCCACAGAAGATGAAAGCCACACGATTCATGTAGACGTCGCCTGCGCCGATATTGCGACCATCTCTGAATTCGAACACCAGCTTGTTGGGATCGCCACTCTGCACGAGCACCATGCGCGGCTGGTTACGCATCGCGCAGTAATGCGTCAGCATGAACTCCCTCCCGTCCATGTGCAGCATGGTGTGCATGTCATGCGGCATACCTCCACTCAGCCGATTCATAATGACCGAGCCGTTGCCGATGAGCTGAAACTCTGCATTCTGAATACCGGGAAGAAGGTGGCCTCCCACGAGCCGACGAGGGTTTTCATCTTCTCGAACGCCGCGGCGCCAGTCGCGGGGTCAGATCCGCTATCGCCTCGAAGACTCGCAGCGGTGACGAGCATCAACGCGACAATCACGGTGTGCACTTGCAGGAGGTATCGAGTGCGCTGTGGGTTCAGCATAAGCGGCAGGTCGCAAGCTTGCTAGCCGGCGGGTGCATCGGTTGATTAGCTTCTCGTTACCGTGGCTGCTCCACGACAGCGCGGAAGAAGTCGGCAACTTCACCGTTTATCGTCCCGTTCGTACCGTGGGGAATTCCGGTGTAAGTCTTGAAGCGCACCGGGAGCCTTTCTTTTTGATAAATCGCCTCAACTGCCTTCCACCGGTCTGGCATCATCGTCCGGCCAAGTAGTGCGAAAGTCAGTCCGCGTTCCTCCTCCGAATACGCGTCGTCATACAGCACGGCATCATTCTGATCTTTCTCTCCCGTGTATGCGAATTGGGGGACGGCACTGAACGTAGCGCGGTCGAAACGATGGCCAGCAACTCGCTCGAAGTCATCGAGGCCGAGAGGAAATCTGAGGGGACGCGAGTCCAGCTCTGCGACAGGAAGCATAATGAAGCCGTTCACTCCGCCAAACGCGGCCGCAGCGACCGCTTCTGGATGTAAGAATGTAAAGCGGCTCGCAAACTTGCCGGACGCGGAAAAGCCATTCAGTAGGATTTTCGGAGCGACGGGACGGCCCATCGCCGCCAACCGCTCTCTTGCGTCTCCGATCATCGCGAGCAGCTGAAGGTCGATCCTCTTCAGCGGCCCTTCGGAAATCAGAATCGTGTCTCGATCCAACGAGTGGGTATATACCTTGTCGAGGCTACTCGGGCGCGGGAAGACAGGGACGAGAAAAGGCAGTCCCACCTTCATCGCCACGAAATTGCCCACTGAGCTGTCCCGGGCGAGCGCGACTGCCGCGGTGCGATGAACCTCGGGGTCATCGCTCGGCCGGCCGGTATTATTCGGCTCGACCAGGAGATGCGACGAAGGCTTGGCGTCCGCAGATCTGGGAATGAACAGCACGTACGGATGATGGAAACCCTTGTCCTCCGCTGCGGGAACCTCGATGAGCGAATGCTCGTTAGCTGGCGCAGTCGCCCCGGCGATCTCAGCCGCAAGCGCGGCAGATAATGCGAGGGAAACGAGAAGTCGGCTTGTCACCGAACGGTTGTAACCGTCTCACGCGTGAATCACAAGGCTGGTCGCACGCAGCTGGGCGGCCTGGGTAGATTGTTGGTGGGCGGTTTGAAACGGGCGGAGTAAGTCCGGTGCATCCAAGTGTCAGTCGGTCGGCTCGAACGAGACACGAGCTCAGCTGCGACACCCCCAATGCGGCTGACGCGCAAAGAAGAAATGCGGTCGCGAATCCCCGACGCCTGCGTCGTAAGCCTAACTGCCGTCTGCTGGATTGGCCGGCTGGATCTCGCGGGCGTTGCTACTGTTTGAGGCTGTCCACGTCGTAAGCTTCCAGCAGCAGGACCCATTCGGCCCCGTCAACATTGGTTCCGTGCATCGTGTAGCGCCCCGGCGTTAGCGTCAGCATCAAGGCTGATTCTTTGTCGTTCGCTGGAACAAGGTCCGGGTAATCGCGCTGCAACGCTTCCGATCGCGGATCGGCTTTCCAGTTGTCGTTCTCGGCCAGCGGAGTCTGACTAGAACCGCGATGCACGGTAAGCTTCGGGTCCGCTGCCCGGTTGCTGCACGCCAGAGGCCGACATGCTCGGGCCGATTGCACGAAGGACAACGGTGCGTGGTTCTCCACCAGTGATGATGAAGCCGGTGATTACCGTCTTCTCACCCGCCCCGGTCATTCCACGATTGGAGACATTCGCTACTGCGTCCCTTTTGCCTGGGTCGATCACAGGTCCAAGAATGACGTAGTTGGTCGGGAAATAACGGCGACCGTGTTGCGAAATCCACTGTTCTGCATCGGCGGCTATCTCCGACGGGTGTGATTCGCACGGAGCAGGGTCTCCAATGAAGCAACTGGCGCCGGGGTCGTAGTTGTAAAACTTGTCGACAGATGTGAAGTGCCAATTCCAGACCGGCTGACCCGGAGCATGGTAGTTCTTGTTGTAGGAAACTGAGCCGGCCGCAATCTGCCCCTCGATCATGACAAGGCCCTTTGCGAAAACTTGGTCAAACTGCACTTTCTTACCGAGATCTAGCTCGATGACAAAGCTCTCGAAACGATTCGCCCTTCTGTCGTCAGGGTATGGGGTTGCCCAATAGTAAAACCGCTCCGATTCCCGGATCTCTCGATGAATCGCATATCGTCTCGGCGTGTAGGCGTCTCCGTTATCTCGAATCCACTGCTCGGGATTGGCGGCGATGTCAGAAGGATTGGCATCGTAAGTCGGGCTGACGACTTGCGGCAAGGCGGTTCCACACAGGTCGAAAATGCGGTCGATTGAAGCGACATGCCAGTTCCAAACCGGCTGGCCCGGAGCATGATAGTTCTTGTTGTACGGGACGGCGCCAGCGGCGATTTTACCGGAGAATCGAGGAGATCCAGCGCGCGTCAGAGCTCCGTCACCACGATGCAGGATCTGATCGATCTGTGCCTTGCACGCAGCATCTACTTCGATGACGAAGCTTTGCGGTGTTTCGGGACTAATCTGATATGGCGCTACCCAGTAGTAGAATTTGTTCCTGGGCGCTGACGGTTTGTGGATCAGCGAGTCCGACCAGCAGCAAGGCCCAGAGCATTAGAGAGCGGAGCGGATTCGTCATCATGAGATCCTCGCGAGAGTGCATAAAAGCGCTTGCTGCGTCAACGGCGAATGAGGGTGCGCGGTGCAGCTTAGCCTCGGCATCAATCTTTTTTGCTGCCGGGTAGACAAAATCCGGAATTGGCGTCGTCTCATCAGTAAGAGACCCTGAAAAGGTCATGGAGAATGTCGCCGCTCATGATGATTGGAAAGTGTGTTTTTCGGAAGCCGGACCTGGGCTCGTGCTCTTTGCGCGCCAGTTCGTCCGCTCCGTGGCAGACGCGGAAGACATCGTCCAGGAAGCTTTCGTTCGCTTCTGGCGCAAGGGGCATCCGGTTAACAATCGCGCGCTTCTCTTCGCCACTGTCCGCTCCATCGCGCTCGATCTGCTGCGCCGCGACGCTCGCCGCGCTCGGCGCGAAGCTGATGCTCTCGCTGATACCGAGCAATGCTTCGAGCCGCAGTTCGACGACCTCGATGACTCAAAGCGAGCGCTCGCTGCAGCGGTCGACCGGCTGCCGGCTGAACAGCGGGAGGTGCTGGTGATGAAAA
>DATHXZ010000033.1:0-11954 GCA_035459405.1 Chthoniobacterales bacterium | reverse complement strand
CACTGCGGAGGTAACGGATCGCCTCGTCGACAGCTTTCACACCTTCCTTCGTGCGGAAGGGGATGCGACCGGGACGGACGAGCAGGTTGCCATTGAATTGGCCGCGCATTTCTTCGAGATAGCTGGCGTAAAGCGCAGGGTTCTGGCGCGCTAGGTTCATTTCCCGAACGACCGCGGTGCCGGATGCTCCACCATCGGCTTCAGAGGCGGTGGCGATTGGATTGGCAGCGAAGAAACTGGTCGCGGTGAGGGCGAAAATCAGGGCTAGGGATGGACGGCTCATTATGGAAATTATAAGCAGGAGCAATGCCAGCTCCGCTCTTCCCACCGGTCCGTACTTGCCCAGCGCGCGCCGGCTGCACCGCCGGAACATCCAGTTGACACCCCCTACCCCCATCGGTAGATTCCGTGCCCTTTCAGCCGCCATGAAGACATTCTCCGCCAAAGCAAACGAGGTCCCGCGCAAATGGTGGATTATCGACGCGAACAACCAGGTGCTCGGCCGCGTCGCGGTGAAGGCAGCAAATCTCCTTCGTGGCAAAGAGAAGGCGATCTTCACGCCGCACGTCGATACCGGTGATTTCGTCGTCGTGATCAACGCCGAGAAGGTGCGGCTGACCGGCAAAAAGGAAGACCAGAAGAGCTACATGAGCTTCTCGGGATTCGTCGGCGGTCACAAGTCCGAGAACGTGAAGGCCCGCCGCGTCCGCCATCCCGAGTTGATGGTCGAGCGCGCGATCCGCGGCATGATCCCGCACAATCGCCTTGGCCGCTCCGTTTACCGGAAACTCAAAGTCTACAAGGGCGAAGCCCACCCGCACGAAGCGCAGCAGCCGACCGCAGTCACCCTGCCGTAGCTCGATTCATCTCCATGGCCACTACTGAGCAATTCATCGCCACCGGGCGCCGCAAGAACGCCGTTGCCCGCATCCGCATGGCCGCCGGAAGCGGCAAGATCGACGTCAACGGCAAGACGTTCGAAGAATATTTCCCCACGATTCCGCTTCAGAACACGGTGTTGCAACCGTTGCAGACGGTGAAATTGATCAACTCCTACGATCTCTCGATCAATGCGAGCGGCGGTGGCCCCACCGGGCAAGCCGGCGCGGCGCGTCTGGCGATTGCGCGCGCGTTGCTGCAGGTTGACGCAAATCTACGCGGCACCTTGAAAGCTGAAGGTCTCCTTCGCCGCGATCCGCGGATGAAGGAGCGCAAGAAGGCTGGCCAGCCCGGCGCCCGTAAGCGCTTCCAGTTCTCGAAGCGGTAATTCCGGCGCTCCTAGCGTCCGCAGAGGCGGGACCCTGCGAGCGCAGAAGCAAATTGTAGGGCAAGCGCTCCGCTTGCCTAGGGTCATGATTCAGGGCAGGCGAAGCGCCCGCCCTACAATGTCGCCGATCCCGCGGCGGCTCGCCGTCAGGGACTTGGCGCGACGGGCGGCGGCGAATTCTCCGCCGGTGCTGCTGCAGGCGCTGACACGGCAGCTGCAGCCGCCGCGCTCGCAGCCGGCTTCAGAGTCTTGAGATACCGCTGCGCTTCCTGAGACGCAAAGCTGTTGGCGTATTGCGTCATCACCGTCTCGCAGACACGCCGCGCTTCGTCGATCTGGCCCTTCGCCTTGAGCAGCGGCACTTGTGAGATCATCGCAAGCGGCGCGTTGAAGGTCTTCGAATGATCGGCGGCGATCCGGCGATATGTCTCAAGGGCATCGTCCGGTCTGCCCATCGAGTCGTAATTCGCCGCAATCGCCATCTGCGCCGTCGTGACGAGTTGATGGTTCGGGTGGCGGTCGATGAATGACTGCAGCGTCGTGTTCGCCTCCGCGAACTTGCCGTCCTTACGCTGTTCTGCCGCGAGCAGCAGCGCCGCGCTCGGAGCGGCATTCGAGCCGGGATGCTCGACAATCACTTTTTGGAAATCCGCCGCAGTCTTGGCGTTGGCGAGCTGTGTGGCAGCGGCAGCTTCGGCGCGCTCGCTGATGAACCGATAGGCACCGTAGGCGGCGATCGCGAGCAACAGCACGACGATCGCGATGATGATCGTGTTCTTGTGCCGCATCCAAAAGACCTGCGTCTCGATGAGCGGATCAGCTGCGGTAGAAGTGGGAGTCGGGGCCGTCGCCATAGGTGCGCCACGGGAGCGCGGGTTTGGTCTTATGCCACGCGAAAGTTTTCGGCGCAAGAGCGCATAAGGCCAGCCGCCGAGGCGCCAACGATCTCTGGTTATGGCCGACCAAAACGATCAGTCCCCCATGCAGAACCCGGAGAAAGACCCGGACGATTGGGTGACCAAAGACGAGCCGATGACGGGCCCGCAGCGTTCCTATCTGCAGACGCTCTGCCGCGAGGGACAGGAAGAGTTTAACGAAAACTGGACGAAGGCCGAAGCGTCGAAGAAGATCGACGAACTGCAGAACAAGACCGGCCGGGGCAAAAGCAGCTAGCTCTTTCGCGTGCGGCGTTCGTCCGCGTTGGTGCCGTCGCGCAGCTCGATCTGGTCCGACGGGCGCGTGTCGGCTTTCAGAAACTTCCGCATCAGCGCGAGCGCCTCATCATTCTCGCGCGGCGTATTCGAGACGCAGCAGTCTGCCGGGATCATGAGGTTGAAGTCCCGCATGTAGGCGTCGTTCGCGGTGAAGAGCACGCAAAAGTTGCCGGCGATGCCGGTGAGGATTAGACGCTTCGCGCCGACGTAATGCAGCAGCGTCTCCAGCGTGGTGGAGAAAAAGCCAGAGTGCTTCGGCTTCAGCACGAAGTAATCGTCGTCATCCGGGCGTAGCGTCTCAACGATCTCGCGGCCGCGCGAGTCCGTTGACAGGCAGTGGTCGACCGTGCTCCGGAAGTCCGACTTCCACTTTCCGAAGTTGTCATTGACGTAGATCGACGGCACACCCGCTTCGCGCGCGCGCTGCTTCAAGGCGAGTAGCTTGTCCGCCATCGTTCGCGCCAGCGGCAGCATCTCCTCAGCCTCCGGGAAGGCGAGGTCGTTGATCACATCGATCAGCAGCAGCGCCGTCTCGCATTTGTCCGGCGCGCTGCCGTGCAGGTCTTCGTTCTTCGCGGGCATCCGGCAGAACGCGCGGCTCGTTAGGTCGAGCGAGCGCCCTTGCCACGCGCGCCGCTCGCGCCGGTGCTGTTCTTCTTTGCGGCGCTTCCGCCACCACGACTGAGGTTCGTGCCGCTTGGCTTCTTACCTGAGCTGCTCTTGCGACCACGCCGGTTACCCGCCTCTTCGGGCGTTGTCTTCGGTTTACTGTGCTGCGCCTTTTTCTTGATGGTTGCCATGCGATCTCCTGTTGGACGGTTCTGCATAAACAACGGAACTCGCGGCGGACGCGGCCTTGTGACGCTCGCGCAGGTCGGCACACGCAGCATCGAGCGCGAACGCGATCATCTCGGTGCAGGCACTAAGTGGATTCTTCACCGCTCTCTTCGGCCTCGGCATCGAAGCCAAAGACCTGACGGCGCTGCAACTCTCGGCTCGAGGCGTGGTGATTCTCTTCGCCGCGATCATTCTGGTTCGCGTCGGCGCCAAGCGGGCGATGGCACGCAAGACACCATTGGACATGGTCATGATTGTCATCGTCGGCTCGCTGCTATCCCGTTCGATCAACGGCAGCGGCCCGCTGTTCGGCACCATCGCGGCATCATTCGTGATCGTTGTCTTGCACCGGCTGCTGGAGCTTCTCGCCTACTCGTCTCATCCGCTCGGCGTAGCGATGAAAGGCGCACCCGGCGTGGTTGTGGAAGACGGCCAATATGTGGAGAAGACGCTTCGCCAGAACCACATCACGAGGCGCGACGTTGAAGAAGATCTGCGACTCGACGGCACGACCGAGGACATCGGCAAGGTGCGAATCGCGCGCGTGGAACGCAGCGGCGATATCAGCTTCCTTTACAAAAAGGAAGACGAGTAAGCTCTTTCGTTTATTGGTGCTGCTCCGATGCAGCACGACAAGCTCTTCATTCCGGGCCCGGTCGAGATCTCGCCGAAGACCTGGGCCGCCTTCTCACGGCCGATGATCGGCCATCGCGGCGAGACATTTAAGAAGCTCTACGCCGGCATCCATCCGCGGCTGCAGGAACTGTTCGGCACACAGCAGCCAGTCTTTCTCTCCACGTCGTCAGCCTGGGGCGTGATGGAAGCTGCAATCCGTAATGTCGTGCGCGAGCGCGTCCTCTGCTGCATGTGCGGCGCGTTCTCGGACAAGTGGCTCGACGTCGCGCGCCGCTGCGGAAAAGAACCCGAGCCGCTGCAGGTCGAATGGGGGAAACACATCGATCCCGACGCGTTAGATGCACAGCTTTCCACCGGTCGGTTCGACACGGTGACGTTGATCCACAACGAGACCTCCACCGGTGTGATGAATCCGCTGCGCGAGATCTGCGATGTGCACAGGCGTTATCCCGATCTCGCGCTGATTGTCGACACCGTCTCATCCTTCTCAGCCGTTCCGATCGCGATGGACGAACTCGGCATCGATGTCCTGATCACGGGCAGTCAGAAAGCGCTCGCGCTTCCGCCTGGGCTGGCGTTGTTCAGCGCCTCCGAAAAAGCCTTCGCTCGCGCCGCTGAAAACAACGATCGCGGCTACTACTTCGATTTCCTCGAGTTCCGGAAGCAGCAGGAAGTCAATATGACGCCGAGCACGCCGAGCGTGGCGCACATCCATGCCCTGGAGTCGAAGCTCGACGACATCTTCTCGGAAGGGCTCGAACAACGGCATGCAAGGCATGTCTGGACGAACGCTCTGGTGCACGATTGGGTGCGGAGCCGCGGGTTCGATTTCTTCGCCGAGGAAGGCTATGCCTCGATCAGCCTCACATGCGTCGCCAACAGCCGCGGCATCGATGTGGCGAAGCTCGTGCGCGAGATGCGTGACCGTCACCACATCGTCATCGATGGCGGATATGGGAAGCTCAAAGGGCAGACGTTCCGGCTGTCGAATATGGGCGACGAGACCGAAGAAACCGTGTCGTACCTGCTTGCCTGTCTCGACGATTGCCTCACGTGATCGGCTGAAAAAGCGAAGGGCGCTCCGTCTCCGAAGCGCCCTTCCATTGTGACGGCGGTAAGCCGAATTCTGTCCGGCTGATCGCTCAGCCGTGATGATCATTTATCTCATCCTGCTTGCGCAGAACGCCCGGTCGCGGTGGGGGCCACGACCGTGATGCGACGATACCCGAGGATCAACGGACCGGCTGCCCTCCCTCTGTTCTGTCTTGCACCGCATGGGGTTTTTCGTGCCTCGCGAATTGCTCCGCGAGCGGTGAGCTCTTACCTCGCCTTTTCAACCTTACCCGCTGAGCGGGCGGTATGTTTTCTGTGACACTTTCCGTCGACGCACCGTTGCCGATGCGCCGCCCGCGTGTTCTACGCGGCATGTTGCCGTCTGGTGTTCGGACTTTCCTCTGGCAAGCCTCGCGGCGAGCCAGCGATCATCTGCCATCGCTCGGAAGCTAACTCGATTCGCCGCTTCAGCAATCCGGCCGTTACTCAGGCATTCCAATCGGCGGCCCGGCCGGAATGCGGGCCGGCTTCGGCAAATCCAGCTCTTTCGGGTTGCGGCGGAAGCGCTCGATTTGCAGTGCCAGATAGCCGTTGTGGGCAGCATCGGCCGATCCGCCCGTGGCGCGCGACTGGGCCCGCTTTTCGACTTCGCTGATCTTCTGCAACGCCACGGCTGCGACCTGCTGCTGGGTCTCCGTATTCGAGGCAACCCGCAATAGGTGCTGCACCGCGGCCTTCTCGATCATTCGGGCGAGCTCAGCTCGATACCCGCTCTGTTGCTGATCGATACCGGCTGCTTTGAAGACCGCGTCGACGATCTCGGCGGCCGTCAGATCCGCTTTGCCGCTGGCCTTCTGCTCGAGCACGCGCGTGAGTCGCTCCGGATTGAAGACCAGGCCGAGCGCGGTATTGATCCAACTCTCGGCGGCGGCAAGCGGGTCAAACGTCAGGCCGGTGTCCGGCTCGAACAACTCGCGATCACGATCGTAGCCGGGCGCGCGCGGCGGAATCAATCGGATGATCTCGTCCGGCAGCTCCAGGAATTCCGGCCGCAAGGTCTGCACGATGGCGGCGAGCGCTGCCCGTTGCGTTGCCGCGGGTAGCGGTTGGTTGGTCGGCTGCCCATCGCCGCGCGCCGCGTATGTGTAATCCACGCCGCCGATCAGCTTCGCTGCTGCTTCGGCCTGGTAGCGATGCGCCAGGTAAACCGGCACGAGCACATTTTCGAGCGTGGCCATCGGCGCACCGGCGCGGATGTTCTTCTCGCCGAAGCGGCTCAGCGCGAGCGCACGCACTTGCACGATCCGGTTTAGCTCGTCAACCGCCGACTTCCCCGTGTCCCAGAGATGCGCCAGCGGATGAGCCGAGCCAGTCGGCCGCGCATCGCTGTCGGTGATGTAGTGGAAGCCTTTCGCGATGTTCTCCTGCAGAATGCTCGCAAGCGCCGCGCGCTCGTCAGTGCCTTCCGGGAAATGCTGGTAGCCGTACAAAATGGTTCGTTTATCCCACTCGCCGATGCTCGTCCCGTAGGCGCGGCTGAGGTCAATCTTGCCGTCGTTGCCAATCGCAACGAACGGCGGCGGATAATCCATCACCGACGTGCCGCTGCTCGCGCTCGCCGCAAAGTTGTGCTGCAAGCCGAGCGTGTGTCCGACTTCGTGCGCTGCCAGTTGCCGCAACCGCGCCAGCGACATCTCGAGCAAGCGCGGATCGGGCTCGGTGCCGTCGCCGCTTCCGTATGCCTGCACCAGGCCCTGCGCGATCATGAAATCCTGCCGCACGCGCAGCGAGCCTAACGAGACGTGGCCCTTGATGATCTCGCCCGTGCGCGGGTCGGCGACCGTCACGCCGTAGGACCAGCCGCGCGTCGAACGATGGATCCATTCGATCATGTTGTAGCGGAGGTCCATCGGATCGGCATCGATGGGCAATTCCTCGACCCGGAACGCGTTCGTGTAGCCTGCGGCTTCAAACGCCTGGTTCCACCATGACGCGCCTTCCATTAGCGCCGACTTGATCGGCTCCGGCGCGCCGCGATCCATGTAGTACACGATCGGCTCGACCGGGTCGCTCATCGCCGCGCTCGGATCCTTCTTTCGCAGCCGATGACGGGGAACGAAGCGCTTCACCAGCGGCTCCTGCACGGGGGTGGCGTAATCAGCGTAGCTGAATGGGTAGTAGCCGGAACGCGGATCGAACACGCGCGGCTCGTAGTCGTTGTCCGGCAGCTCGACGAACGAATGATGCTCGCGCACCGTGACCGCCTTTGGCACCGGAGCGACGGACCGAATCCAATCACCCTCGGGATCGCCGACGAACGTCAGCGTCGCTTCGAATTCGGTGTTCTTCGGGAAACTTTTCGTCCGCGGCAGAAACACGGCGGAACGTGCTTCATCGACTTTGTAGGTGCCCTGCTTTGTCGCTTTCAGCTTGTCGGCAACGCCGTGTGCATCGGTCAGCAGGAATGGAGTTGCGTCGACCAGCACGCGCCCATTTTCCTCGGCCTCGACTTTGAATCCCCACAACGTCGACTCCGCGAAAGCTTCCGCGACTGCGGCGCGCTCATCCGCGTTCGGGCTGACAGCGCGATAGCGGAGGTTCGCCTGTGTCAGCAGAACCTTCGCCCCGATGCGAACAAAGCGGACCAGGTGCTCGGGATCTGTTCCACCGTCGAGCCCGCCGAACTGCCCGCGATCGAGGCCGATGTCGTTAGACCCCACGCCGGTGGCGAGCGAATTCACATAGAGGAACTCGGAATCGAATTTTGCGATCTCGAGCCAAATCTTCCCCGCGGGTGCGTCCCAGTAGAAGGTGAAGAATCCGGGAGCCGCCTGAAGCCCTTTTGTCTTCTGCGCGATCGTGGGGAGCGGCTTTGGCTCCTCGTCGCTTTTCTTCTCCGCCTTCTCGTCTGCCGCAGACGCGGCGGCGAGCGCGAGGACTCCGATCATTGCGCTAAGGCAGAGAAGGTTCCGCATACGCGGCATTCGATCAGAACTGACGCTGCACTTCTGCAACAAACTTCAGCCGGTGAAAGGTGCGCGCGCGTTCAATAGGAACAGGACGATCATCACCACTGCGATCGCCAGCTTGGCGACCATCCCGGCGATGTTGCCGAGCAATGTCCCCCAACCCGCTTTGCCGGCGTCGATCATCTGTTTGCCGCCGATCAGCTCGCCGACGATCGCACCCACGATCGGCGCGACGAGCAGTGTGACGAACCCTGTGAAGACGCCAATGATCCCGCCGACCACCGCACCGATGACACCCCAGCGCGTCGCGCCGAAATACTTTGCGCCAACGTAAGTCGCTGCGAAGTCGATCGCGTAGGTGATTGCCGTTAACAGCACGAGCACGGCGATCATCCACCAGTTCATTCCCTTCTCGGCGCCGACGATCAGGCGGTGCGCGACAGCAGCGACAAGAATGATGGTGGTGCCGGGCACGACAGGCAGGACGGTGCCGACAAAGCCGATCGCCATCGCCACGATGGCTGCAAACCACCAGATAGAATCCATCGTTCGTTAGGCCGGCGCCGTCACGAGGGCAAATCTTTTGACCGTGCTCCCCGCGTTTCTATAGTGACCTCTCCGCATCATATGGCACTTCCAGTCGGCACCAAGGCTCCAGATTTCACCCTCCCAACGAAGACCGCCGACGGCCCGAAGCAGATCACCTTGAGCGATCATTTCGGCGAAGGGAACACGCTGCTGCTCTTCTTTCCAATGGCGTTCACCGGGACGTGCACGACCGAGATGTGCGGGATCAGCAACGGTCTGCGCGAATATCGACAGCTGAATGCGACCGTCTACGGAATCAGCGGCGACAATCCATTCGCGCAGGAAGCATGCGCGCAGAAGGAAAGCATCAGCGTTCCGCTCCTAAGCGACTACGAACACGGTGTGGCGCGTGAGTACGACGTTGCCTATGACTCGTTCCTTCCGCAGCTCGGATTGCCGATGGGCGGAGTGCCGAAGCGGGCGGCGTTCATCATCGATCGCGACGGTGTGATCCAGTACGCGGAGAGCAACGAAGACGCGCGCGAGCTGCCGGATTTCGACAAGATCAAAGCGCGGCTTCAGGAGCTGCAATAGCGTATGAAAGACGAATTCAAGACACTCCAGCGGTTCGACTCCGGCACGGCGCAGAGCAGCTACTTCCATTCGTTGCCGGCTCTCGAGCAGCAAGGTATCGGACCGATCTTGCGACTTCCGGTCAGCATTCGGATCGTCCTCGAGTCGGTGCTGCGGAATTGCGACGGCAAGAAGGTGCGGCGCAAAGACGTCGAGACGCTTGCGAACTGGAACGCGAAGAGCACGGCGAACGAAGAGATCCCGTTCGTCGTCGCGCGCATCGTTCTGCAGGACTTCACTGGCGTGCCGCTCGTGGTGGATCTCGCCGCAATGCGCAGTGCGGTAAAGCGCGTTGGCGGCGATCCGAAGATCATCGAGCCGCTCGTGCCGGTTGATCTCGTCGTGGACCACTCGGTGCAGGTGGATTTCGCTGGTTCAACGCTCGCGCTGAAGCTGAACATGGAGATGGAATTCAAGCGCAACCGCGAGCGCTACGAGTTCCTCAAGTGGGGCCAGCAGGCGTTCAGAACCTTTGGCCTGGTGCCGCCAGGCATCGGCATCGTGCACCAGGTGAACCTCGAATATCTCGCGAAGGGCGTCCTCGCGACGGCCGCACAGGTGAATGGCGAGGCGGCTCGCGTTTACTACCCCGACACACTCGTCGGCACCGACTCGCACACGACGATGATTAACGGACTTGGCGTTGTCGGCTGGGGCGTTGGCGGCATCGAAGCCGAAGCCGGCATGCTCGGGCAACCGGTGTATTTCCTGACGCCGGAAGTTGTCGGCGTGCACATGACGGGCGAACTGCGCGAAGGCGTCACCGCCACCGATCTTGCGCTGCACATCACCCAGATGCTGCGCGCGCAGAAAGTGGTCGGGAAATTCGTCGAGTTCTACGGTGAAGGCGCGGCGTCGCTGCCGGTGGCGGACCGCGCGACGATCGGCAACATGTCGCCCGAATACGGCGCCACGATGGGATTCTTCCCAATCGATCAAGAATCAGTCGCGTATCTCCGCGCCACCGGGCGGACCGAAGAGCAATGCGCTGCGTTCGAAGCGTACTTCCGTGCGCAGCAGATGTTCGGCATGCCGCGCAAAGGCCAGATCGACTACAGCGTCGATCTCGATCTCGACCTCGCCGTCGTGCAGCCGAGTGTCTCGGGTCCGAAGCGCCCGCAGGACCGGATTAATCTTCCGGAGCTCGGTGACACGTTCCGCTCGCTCTTCGGCAAGTCGGCGAAAGAAGGCGGCTACGGCAAAGCGCTCGACGAGCTGAATCGTCGTTTCCCGGTTCACCTCAACGGGCACGCGCGTCCGAAAGATGGAGAACTGGAGGCGGCGAGCGTCGCCGGCCCTACTGACGCCGCCGAAGGGCTCGTCGCGGATGGTGGCAAGAAGGTCGGTGAGACGGTAGGCCACAGTGAGATGATCACGAACCGTCCCACTGCCACGCCAGTCGAGATGCTCGAGAGCACGCACGAGAAGGAATTCAAAGACGGCGACAGCCAGATCGGCCACGGCAGCGTGTTGATTGCGGCGATCACCAGTTGCACGAACACGAGCAATCCGAGCGTGATGCTGGCGTCCGGTTTGCTGGCGAAGAAGGCCGTTGAGCGCGGATTACGTGTTGATCCGGCGGTGAAGACATCCCTCGCGCCGGGCTCGCGCGTCGTGACCGACTACCTGAACAAAACAGGTCTGCAGAAGTATCTCGACGAGCTTGGCTTCAACACCGTCGGCTACGGCTGCACGACGTGCATCGGCAACTCCGGCCCGCTCGACCCGACAATCGAGAAGACGATCAACGACAACGATCTCGTCGCCGCATCGGTGCTCTCCGGGAACCGCAACTTCGAAGCGCGCGTGCATCAGAATATCAAGGCGAACTTCCTCATGTCGCCGCCGCTGGTCGTCGCATTTGCGCTCGCCGGGCGAGTCGATGTCGACCTATCGAAAGACGCGATCGGAAAGGACCGCGAGGGCAACGATGTCTACCTGCGTGATCTCTGGCCTTCATTGCAGGAGATTCGCGACACACTGCGCACCGCGCTTACGCCGGAAGTGTTCCGCCGGCTCTATCGCGACTTCAGTGAGCAGAACCCGAAGTGGAACGAGATCCCGTCGGCAACTGGCGAGATCTACGAATGGGACGAAGCGAGCAACTACATTCATGAACCGCCGTTCTTCCAGGACTTCAGCATGGAAGCGGGGACAATCGAGGACATCCGCGATGCACGTCCGCTCGGTATCTTCGGCGACTCGGTCACGACCGACCACATTTCGCCCGCTGGCGCGATCAAACCCACCTCGCCAGCCGGACACTACCTCAACTCGCGCGGCATCGAGCCGTCGGACTTCAACAGTTACGGCAGCCGCCGCGGCAATGATCTGGTGATGACGCGCGGCACGTTCGCGAATGTCCGCATTAAGAACCTGATGGTGCCCGGCGTTGAAGGCGGCGTGACGATTTACCATGGTGGAGCAAGCGTCGCGCTTGCGGAAGAGCGCAAGCCAGAGGCTCGCGCTACGTCGGGCGAGCAGATGTCCATCTACGATGCGTCGATGTGTTACCAGGACGAGAACGTGCCGCTCGTGATCCTCGCCGGACACGAATACGGCACTGGCTCGAGCCGCGACTGGGCGGCGAAAGGGACACGTTTGTTAGGCGTGAAGGCGGTGGTCGCGGCGAGCTTCGAGCGGATTCACCGGTCGAATCTTGTCGGAATGGGCGTGCTACCGATGCAGTTCGAAGAAGGGACGACAGCGCAGACCCTCAGTCTCGACGGCTCGGAAACGTACAGCGTCACAGGATTGTCGGATCAGATACAACCCGGCGAGATGGTGACGCTCGAAATCACGCGCAAAGACAAGACG
>DATHXZ010000032.1:0-5473 GCA_035459405.1 Chthoniobacterales bacterium | reverse complement strand
GCAGCAACGCGCCGCCGCCGGCGAGCACCAAACCGCGATCGACCAGGTCAGCCGAGAGTTCCGGCGGGCACCGCTCCAGCGTGATCCGGACCGAGTCGACGATTGTTGAGATTGGCTCGAGCAGCGCCTCGCGCACTTCCTGCGAGGTGATCATCAGCGTCTTCGGCAGACCGGCTACGAGGTCGCGCCCCTTCACCTCCACGCTCGTTTCCTTTTCGCTCGGATACGCGGAACCGATCTTGATCTTAATCTCTTCCGCCGTGCGCTCGCCGATCATCAGGTTATAGGCGCGCTTCATGTACTGCACGATCGCCTCATCCAGCTCGTCGCCGGCAACGCGCACGCTGCGGCTAAACACGATGCCCGAGAGCGAAATCAACGCCACTTCAGTCGTGCCGCCGCCGATATCGATGATCATGTTGCCGGCCGGATCCTGCACCGGCAGACCGACACCGATCGCGGCCGCCATCGGCTCTTCGATTAGATAAACTTCACGCGCGCCGGCATGCGTCGCCGATTCGCGCACCGCGCGCTTCTCCACTTCCGTGATGCCCGACGGCACCGCGATCACGACCCGCGGTTTCGCCCTCACCCGCCGGTTATGCACCTTCGTAATGAAGTGACGCAACATCGCTTCCGTGACCTCGAAGTCCGCGATCACACCGTCCTTCAATGGCCGCACCGCCACGATGTTCGAAGGCGTGCGCCCGAGCATTCGCTTCGCCTCATCGCCCACGGCGAGCACCTTGTTTGTGCCGGCCTGCACCGCCACGACCGAGGGCTCGCGCAGCACGATGCCCTGGTCCTTTACATAGACCAGCGTGTTCGCCGTGCCGAGATCGATGCCGATGTCGCTGGAGAGAAACCCGAAGAGTCCGTTGAACATGAAATAGCCTTTAGATACGTCGCCCGCGCTTCAGTCTGTCCAAGCGCTGTCCCTTGGCTTCGTATCCATTCGCAACACATCGGATGCGAGCGCGATTTCGACCGGCTGAAACGCGTAGTATCTAGAAACAGACACTCCTATCGTCAAGGGAAAGCTGGGTCCGGCCTGACGGCGGAACGTCGAACATCCAACGCTCAACATTCAACCGTTCAATGACAGACGTGCTTTGCTCCATTGAACGTTGAACGTCGAACGTCCGACGTTGAAGGTTTCTGCTCCTCCCCCTTCGATGAGCCCCGACCACCGCATTCTCGTCGCTCCGTCCCTGCTCGCCGCCGATTTCTCGTGCTTGGTCGACGAGATTCGCCGGGTCGACGACGCCGGCGCTGACTGGCTCCACCTCGACATCATGGACGGCCATTTCGTCGATAATATCTCCTTCGGCCCAGCCGTCGTCGCGACCGCCCGCAAGCACACGCAGCTGCCGCTCGACGTGCACCTGATGATCCAGCGCCCCGACTACTACGCGCCGCGATTCGTCGACGCCGGTGCTACAACCATCACCGTCCACGTAGAGCCAGAAGCAAAACACGATGTCGCCGCCACCCTCGCGCAGATCCGTTCAACGGGATGCCGAGCCGGTCTTACGCTGAATCCTCCTACGCCTTTCGCGGTCGTCGAGCCTCATCTGCGGGATATCGATCTGCTTCTCGTCATGACGGTCCATCCCGGATTCGGCGGTCAGGCATTCCGGCCTGAGATGATGGAGAAGGTGCGAAAAGCGCGAGACTGGAAAGAGTCGCACAACCCAAAGCTCGACATCGAAGTGGACGGCGGCATCAACGCAGAGACCGCAAGGCTCTGCATTGAAAACGGCGCGAACGCACTCGTCGCCGGCACCTCTGTATTCCGCGCGCCGGATTACACGCACGCCATCGCCACGCTGCGCGGGTAGGGACGCCGCGCTGCGGCGTCCGAGGCGCGTGGCTGCGGGTTATAACGTCCGATTCCCGGAGAGCTGCAACGCGGTCCGACAGTGCAGCGCGCTGTCCCTACCAAGCAGCGCTACGCGCTGGCGACCGCCATCGGCTCTTCCACTTCCGTCGCCGGCGCGCTTTCCGCCGTCGTCTCGGCGATGATCTCGTCGTTCTGCGTCACGCGCACGACTTCCTCGATCGTTGTCTTGCCTTGCGAGACACGCCGCCAGCCGTCCTGACGCAGCGTCTCCATGCCTTGCGCCACTGCGATTTGCTTCAGCTCGCCGCCGTCGCGCTTCTCGACAATCGCGCGGCGCAGCCCTTCGTTGATGACGCAAATTTCGTAAATCGCGAGCCGTCCCTGGTAACCGGTCTGCCGGCAGTTGTCGCAGCCGCGCCCACGCCGGAAATGTGTGCCGAATTCCAACGGGAAGCCGATCTCGGCCAGGTATTCGCGCGGGTATTCCACGATCTCCGCGCAGTCGGGGCAAATCGTTCGCACAAGTCGTTGGGCGAGGAACGCGCGCACCGTCGACGCGAGGAGGAACTGCTCGACGCCCATGTCGAGCAGACGCGTGATTCCGCCCACGGCATCGTTCGTGTGCAACGTGCTGAAGACAAGGTGTCCGGTCATCGCCGCGCGGATCGCGATTTCCGCCGTCTCAAAGTCACGAATCTCACCGACCATGATCACGTTCGGATCCTGGCGCAGAATGTGACGCAGCCCCTTCGCGAACGTCAGGTCAATCTCCGGCTTCACGTCGATCTGTGACACGCCGGGCAATCGATATTCCACCGGCTCCTCGATCGTGATGATCCGGCGCTGCACCGAGTTGATGCTGCTGAGGAAGCAATAGAGCGAAGTCGACTTGCCCGAACCGGTTGGGCCGGTCACGAGCACGATGCCGTTTGGCTGCGCGAGCAATGATTGCACGGTGCGCGAATGGCCCCGGCTCAAGTCGAGCCGCTCGAACCCGAACTGCTGGTGCTGCTGGTCACGGCTCAGAAGACGCAAGCTGATCGACTCACCGTTCACCGTCGGGATGGTCGAGACGCGAACGTCGATGTTCGCGGAGTTCGACTGCAGATTGATGCGCCCGTCCTGCGGTAGACGGCGTTCGGCGATATCCATGTGCGCCATGACTTTGAGGCGCGAGATGATCGCCGACTGCAACAACCGCAACTGCGGCGGCACCGCGACCTCGTGGAGAATGCCATCGATCCGGTAGCGAATGCGCAAATCACCCTCCAGCGGCTCGACGTGAATATCCGTCGCCCGCTCGACGATCGCTTCGCGGATGATCTGGTTCACGAACTTCACAACCGACGCCTCCGGATCATCGGCGTTCAGATCAGTCGCGCCCTCCGTATCACTAAGCGCTTCGAACGAGCGGTTCGTCTTCAGGATTTCGTCGAAGGTCTCCGCGCCAACGCCGTAGAGCGACTTCATCGCGCGGAGAATCTGGCCGCGCGGCACGAGCACCCATTCGGCGGGTTTCTTCAGCAACTGCGACGCAAGCTGCCGGCCGACGGAATTGAAAAGATCGTAAGTGGCGAGGACAACTGCATCGTCTCGCATCTCGATCGGCAGGATGTGATGCTGGAATACAAACCGGCTCGGGAGCAGCGAGAGCGTTTGGCGATCGATCGTCTTCGCGTCGATCGAAACGACCGGCACCTGGAAGAAGTCACCGATCGCCTGGAGAAACCGGTTCTCGTCTACCTTGCCGGAATCGAGCACCTGCGTCGTCCACGAAACGCCGTCGAGCGTCGTGGCAAGCTGCGTCGCCTCCTCGTACGTCTGCACACCTGCGGTGATCAGCAGGTCGATCAGCGATCGATTGAGCGCGAGATTCATGAATTGAAAGATGGCACAACTCACCCTCGACAGCGAACACGCGCGGAGCACGGCGTCTCGCCTGCGCGGCTCATCGAGAGGCACGATGCCTATCGGCCGCACAGCCTGGACGGACTGTGCTCCAGCTAGGGCAGATGCAGCGCGCGGCGCACGGGCACCGTCAGATTGCCGGTCACGCGCATCGAGTAGTTCTTCTGGAGGCGCGTGATTGCCTCGACAACGTCCGACGAGAAGACCCCATCGATCGGCCCGCAATAGTAGCCATTTCGTTGCAGCGCGACCTGCAGAGCGCCGACGTACGCGGGATCGGTTACGAGTTCGCGACGGGACAGCAAGTTGTACGGCAGCCGAGCTGTAAACCGCCGGCGCTCGAAATCAGTCGGATTCGTCGCTGGGATCTGGTGTAGGATGCCCCACTCGTCGCGCGCTGCGAGCGGATCGACAGAGCGGAAGATTGAGTCGGCGGAAGCGGGCGTGGAGAGCGCAACTGCCGCGAGAAAGAGGACGGTCAGTGAGCGTTTCATACTATTCTCCGCCCGGAAACTGCGGCAGGTCCGGTGCTGGCAGCTGCACCTCCTTGCCATTGCCCTGAAGCGTACCGGGGGGGCAATCGGGGCAGTCGTCCTGATCGATTTCAGGTCCGAAATGCGTCTTCTCTTCCGCCTTCTGGCGGAGCCGCTGCAGGTCAGTCTTGGTCAGGCTGACCTCGGGTCGCATCAGGATCACGAGCTCTTCGCGCGACTTCGTTTTCGCGGTCTGCCGAAACAAACCACCGAGGACTGGGATGCGGCTCAGGACCGGGATACCGCTTTGAGATCGCGCCTTACGATCGGTGACCAACCCACCAAGGACGATCGTTGAGCAATTCGGGGCCGAAACGGTGGTCTTAATGTACCGAGTCGAAATCGTCGGAATCTCATTGTTGTCGATCGTGACGCGTTCGGCCACTTCGTCGAGTTTCTGCAGAATGTCGAGGGTGACCTCTTTTTCCGAGTTGATCAGCGGCACCACCTCGAGCTGCAGCGCTACCTTCTTGAACTGGATGTTTGATTGTTGCGCGAGGCCGCCGCCGACTATGCCCCCACCATTATTTGTCGAGATCGTGCTCACTGGCACAGGGATTTCAGTGCCGGAGGCGATAATCGCCTTCTTGTTATTGCTCGTGAAAACGGTCGGGCGAGAGATTGTCTTAAAGCGTCCTGTTGCATCGAGAGCGCGAACGATCGCGGACAGAGAGTTCCCCACCGATAGGTAAACGTTCGTTCCTCCTGTTGCGGCAGCCGTCGCGAGCTGTGTGAAATCAAGAATGCTTCTCGGATCTAAGATCGGCCCGCCCGTGTTCCTAGATACGCCGGCCCCACCGACGCGCGTGTTGCCATTGCTGAGGTTGTTGACATACGTGCGGAAAAAATCGACTCCCAATTCCTCAGTATTGTTGAGGACCAGGCTGCCGATCACGGTAGCGAGAGCTACCTGCGGTGCGCTGACATCCATCTCGTCGAGGAGTTTCATCACCTTGACGACCACCTCGCGATTGCCGAGCACGATGATGGTATTCGCGCGCTGGTCGGCGATGATCTTGGCATTGCCGATCGTGACGGCCTTCGGCGTCGTGTCGACCGATTGCGTCGACAGCTCTTCGGAGACGTTCAGACCACCCTGGCCGCCGCCGCCCTGGCCGAAATCGCTCGTCGTGTTCGACGAATTGCTCGGGCGCCGCTGCTGGTTCGCAGCTTGTTGCGCTTGCGCGTT
>DATHXZ010000031.1:0-7998 GCA_035459405.1 Chthoniobacterales bacterium | reverse complement strand
AGGACGCCGGTGCGCAAAGCGATCCTCGCCGGCGCAGTTGATCGTTCAGCCTACGGCCGCGCGTTCGGTCTGGAGCGTGCGATGGACACCCTGGGCGCCATCATCGGCCCGCTCAGCGCGCTGATTATCCTGGAAGCCACGGATCACAACTACCGCACGTTGTTCGCCTGGACGCTCGTCCCCGGGCTGCTTGCCGCGGGTGTGATCGCGTTCCTCGTTCAGGAGCGAGACCGCGTGCCGGTAAAGCACATATCATTTGGCGAACGCCTGCGGCTCCTGCCGAAGCAATACCGCAGGTTCGTCGCGGGCGTCGCGCTGTTCGGCGCAGGCGACTTCGCGCACACAATGTTGATCCTGCTCGCGACGCAAAAGCTCACGCCCACTCTGGGGGCGGCGCGCGCGGCGAGCATTGCGGTGATGCTCTACGTCGCGCACAACATCTTCTACGCCAGCTTCTCGTTAGTCGCAGGCTGGCTCGGCGACCGCTGTGCGAAGAACCGATTACTCGCGGCGGGCTACTCGTGCGCCGGATTCATGACGATTCTCATCATCGTGCTTCCAGTCAGCGTCTGGTCGATGGCTGCGGTGTTCATTGTGGGCGGCATTTACATCGCGATGGAAGAGACGCTGGAAGATTCTCTTTGCGCCGAGCTAGTCGACGAAAGTCATCACGGCATGGCGTTCGGCGTGCTCGCGACGGTGAATGGCATTGGCGACTTCATCTCGAGCATCGTGGTTGGGGTGCTTTGGTCTGCGTTCGGAACAGGTGTCGCATTTGGTTATAGCGCTGTCCTATTCTTCCTCGGCGCGCTGGTGGTATCGCGCGTTACGCCACATCAGACGGCCGGGACCATTGCCCCACGCTCCTAACGCAAGTATTATCTTCTACTTAAACGCGCAGTTTATGAGCACGAAGAGTCGGGCAGATCGTCACCACTGTATCTTCGGAGTCGCGGCCGTCGTGCACGCCGCTCTGCTGCTGGCGAGTTTCTCGTACGCACTTCAAGCGTGGGGGTGGCCGCTCCGTGTCTGGGTGGGAGTCGCCACAGTCTGGTTCTTCTGGCCGATTATCCGTGCGCTGCACGCGGGCAGGTCGCGCCGGACGGCGTACATCAGCATGGCTGCGAGCGCTGCGCTGCTAGCGCTGCCGATGCAGGCTTATTACTCCTTCCTCGCGCCGCAAGTCTTGGGTCCCGACGAACTGTCGAGTTTCTCGCCGTACCATGTCGGTGCGTTCACCGTCGGTTTCGTGCGCGGCTGGGCGGCGGCGAAAGAGCGGGCCGGCAGAGACCCGATCGTCCTTGAAGGTTATGGGATGGGCGGCAATTACACGCCAGGAGCTCCGCCGTTCTCGAAAGAGGCGGCGGAGAAGTATCAGCTCAACGTAGAACCGATCGCGCGCTGTGGCGTGACTCCCTACATTATCGGGCACGCGAGAGGCTACAACACAGCCGCGGTCGGGGAGATCAACCGTCGCCGCGGCCCAAGCGTGATCAAGGCCGCCGAGCAGGAGGAGGCGGCGCGCCAGCAGCGGGTTACGGAGATGAAGAATGCCGGCAACGCCGATGCCGAGAAAAATGCTCGAGAAGGGCGGCTCGCGTATCTGATCTGCTAGCCTCGACGCGGCGGGGAAGAAGAATATCGCGAGCTGTTCCGCGAACATTACCAGATCGAATTGAGGCGGGTTTCGGAGAATTACGCAGACCTCGACGAGCCCCGCCAGGCATACGTGAGCGGCTACAACGAAGCCGCATCCGACGAGCTTGCCCGGCGCTTTGGTGAACAAGCACGCCAGGATCTTTGGGGAGTCGACTATCGTCCGGTCGAGGAATTCCGACGCGCTGTTGCAGCCGCAGGCCAAAAGACCGCGACTACTCACGGTAACCGGTAACTACTCTGGCCGGCTCACCCGCCGACCGCCTGATAATGTCCGAGCCCGCGCTTCCACATGAAGCGCGCGAAAGCCCACAGCGCGATCACCCAGAAAGTCTGGATCGCCAATGCTTCGAACATCTCCGTGCCCTGCAGCCGCTCGAGAAAAATCGCGATCGGGCAGAATAGCTCGTAATAAAACGGCAGCCATTTCATCACCGCCTGAATTGCTGGCGGCATAAGATCAATCGGGAACATCTGGCCGCCGAGGAAGTATTCGAACGAGTAGACGATGAATACGACGGTCGAGATCTCCAGGATCCAGAACGCCATCATCGAAACACTGTAGGAGATGAAGAACTGGATCAGGCCGGACATGACCAGCGAAACGAACGCGTAGAAGTAGGTGGAGAGCGCCGCCGGCAACCGGATGAAGTCGCGGTAGTAGAGAAAGATCAGCGCGATCGGGAGAATGGTGACAATCGTGTAGACGAGGCGTCCGCTGAGGAAGATGCAGAAGCGGTAAGCAAGGTAGCTGAGCGGTTTCGTCAGGAAGGAATTGATCTGGCCTTCACGGATGTCGGCTGCGATCTGCCACTCGTCCTCAGTCGGGGTGACGAGATTCGAGACGAGGATCATGAGCAGGTAGTAGTAGATCATCGACCCGTAGTCGTAGCCCTGCATGCCGCTGCCCTTTTCGGCGAAGACCGCGCGCCAGAGGAAGACTGTTCCCGCGAGGGGGATCAATCCGAAGACGGCACGGAGAAGATAATTCCAGCGGTAAACGAAAGTGTTCTGCAGGCCGAGCTTGAAGACGGCCGCATATTTCGCCGCGGTGATCATCGCACCACCAGCTCGGCTGCCAATCGCATGGCCGCGATCATACTGTCCGGCCGCGCCACCCGCTTGCCGGCGATCTCGAACGCAGTGCCGTGGTCCGGGCTGGTGCGCGGGAACGGCAGCCCGATGGTGACGTTCACGCCTTCATCGAAGGCGTGCAGCTTCAGCGGGATCAATCCCTGATCGTGATACATGCAAAGCACCGCATCCCACTCGCCGCTCACGGCACGGTTGAAGATCGTGTCGGGCGAGAATGGACCATCGAAGGTGACGTCAGCGCCGCATGTGCGTTGCAGCTCTTCGACCGCCGGTCGAATGGTGTAAACCTCTTCCGTGCCGAGGGCGCCTGATTCGCCGGCATGCGGGTTGAGCGCGGCAACGGCAATGCGCGGATGAGTGCTGCCGCGACGCTGGAGAAACTGCGCGAGCAGCTGACCCACGCGAACAATCTCATCCTTCGACAGCAACTCGACGATTTGTCGCAATGCGATGTGCGTGGTAACGAGCGCGACCGTCAGCCCGCCGCCGGTCAGGAGCATCGCATAATTCGCGGTGCCGGTGCGCTCGGCGAAGAACTCGGTTTGCCCCGGAAAACGAAAGCCGATGTCGTACATGCGCGCCTTGTGAATTGGCCCTGTGACGACGGCATCGATCACACCACGAGTGGCGAGATCAACGGCTTCGTCGAGCGCCGCAGCCGCAGCGCGAGCTGTCTCAGGCGTCGGCTTGCCCGGTGTGCATGGTGGGTATCCGCCGATTATGCGGTAGTGCGCCGACTCCGGGAGGCGGCCCGACTTGAGCGCTCCGTCCACCACCTCAGGCCCGATGCCGGCGGGATCACCGAGAGTGATGCCGATGTGCGGGCGCATCGCGCATTGTCATCAACTACAATGGCGCGAGCAAGGGACCGTAGAGGCGTTTGTGTCAAACGCCTGCCTCTGCAAAGCCGCGCACACCTTTGGCCTCGCCCCAGGCGTTTGGCACAAACGCCTCTACACCGCACCTAGAAGGTGCGGATGTGCGCCTTCTGCCGAAGCGTCGCGAGCCAGTTGTCCTGGAGGCGCTGCGCTTCTTGCTGTTGCAGCTTCTTCTCGATATCGGACCGTACTTCAGCTATCGGCTTCGTCACGCCGCCGCGCTTCTCGTCGACGCGCAGGATGTAGTAATTGCCACCGAGCTCGACGATGCTGCTGACCTTCCCTGGACGCAGGCTGAACGCCACCTTCTCCAAGGGTGCGGCGAGCGTCTTGCGCTCGATCCACCCCCAATCGCCACCAACGTCGCGCGTGCTGTCTTCCGAGTACATCTGCGCCATCCGCTCGAAATCCGCGCCACCCGAGAGCTTGCCGAGGATCTCCTCCGCGAGCGCTTTTTGCGCGGCGGCATTCCCCTGTGATCCGCGGCTCGGGATCATGATCATCCGGAGTTTCACTTCCTCCTTGCTGGTGAACTCTTCGCGGTGCTTGCGATAATACTCGTCCACTTTGACCGGCGAGATCGCGACCGTTGGCTTGACGTTTTTCCCGCGCATCGCCGCGACGATGATTTTCTCGAGCTCCATCTTCTTGAACTCGCCTAACGAATAGTTCTGCGCCTGCAGTGTCTTGATGAAGGTGGCGCGGTCGCCGCCGAAATTCTCGCGGATGATGTCGTTCATGCGCTGCTCGACGAAGTACTCGGGCAACGAGAGTTTTTCTTCGCGGAACGCCTGCACGATGAGCTGACGGTCGATGAGATCCTTCAGCGCGGCCTCCCGTGCCTCTTTGACTTGTTTCTGCAGTTCTTCGCCGCGCAATTGGGACCGCAACAATCGCTCGCGTGGAGCAACCACCCCTCGCACCTGCGAGTGTGTGATGACTTCGCCGTTCACAACCGCGGCGATGCCGTCGATCACTTCCGGGTCGCGTTGCTGCTGCTGAGCCAATGCGGCACCGCAGAACGGCGAGAACAGCACCGCGACACTCGCGGCTCCGGCGATAAACAGCGGACGAATCATGATCAAATCTTCCTGGTTAGTTCGAGCACTTCCGCAAGGTTTTGTTCGATCTTATCGGGACTTAACCGAGGGAATTTGCCGCCCACAAGGATAAAATCCCCGTGCCGCGTGAGCATCAGTTTGCCATCTCGGACTTCGACGCGGCTCACGCCAGCCTTGGCAGCGGCGAGCTTGATTTCGGTCAGAGAGAGCAAATTGTCAACGGCCGCCGGGAACTTCCCAAAGCGATCGCGCCATTCCTTTCGCAGGCGGTCCCACTGCTCCCGCGTGGCGATTTGCGCCAGGTTGCGGTAGGCCTGGATGCGCAGCGTGGTGTCTCCGATGTAGTTGGTCGGGATGAATGCGGGCACCCGCGCTTCGGCTCCTGCCTGCACGAATTCAGCTTCGTTCGTCGCGACGAAGTCGAGTCGCACGTCGACGTCGAGTCGCGCCTTGTATCTTTCGCCTTTGAGCTGCGCAACGGCCTGCTTCAGGAGCTGGCAATACAAGTCGAACCCGACGGCAATGATGTGGCCGCTTTGTTGCGTGCCGAGGATGCTGCCGGCGCCACGGATCTCGAGGTCGCGCATGGCGATGCGAAATCCCGCGCCTAACGAGCTGTATTGCTTGATGGCGTTGATGCGTTTGCGCGCGGCGCCCACCGTCATCATCTCGCGGGGAAGCAGGAGGTAAGCGTAAGCCTTGTGCTCGGCACGGCCCACGCGTCCGCGGAGCTGGTACAAGTCTGCCAGGCCGAAACGATCCGCGCGGTCGATGATGATGGTATTCGCGTTGGGAATATCGAGCCCGCTCTCGATGATGGTGGTGCTGACGAGGACGTCGATTTTCCCGGAGACGAAGCCGGACATGACCGTCTCGAGTTCATCCGCTTCCATCTGGCCGTGGCCGTACTCGACGCGCGCGCCGGGACAAAGCTCCGCAATGCGATCACGCACTTTCTCGATCGATTGCACGCGATTGTGCAGGAAGTAGACCTGTCCCTGGCGCTCAAGCTCGCGATTGATCGCATCGCGGATGATCCTTTCGTCATAGCCGCAGACAACCGTCTCGACCGGGAGCCGGTTTTGCGGCGGCGTCTCGATTGTCGACATGTCTTTCACGCCGACGAGCGAGAGGTAGAGCGTGCGCGGAATCGGCGTGGCAGAGAGTGTCAGCACGTCGACGAGCTTGAACAGTTCCTTGAACTTCTCTTTGTGGAGGACGCCGAAACGTTGCTCTTCGTCGATGACAACGAGGCCGAGGTCCTTGAACACGACATCACCGGAGATGATGCGATGCGTGCCGACCACGATGTCGACGCCGCCGTCGGCGAGCAGCTTGAGCACTTTCCGCTGCTCCGCCTGCGAGCGGAAGCGGCTGAGCACCTCGATCCGCACCGGGTAGTCGAGCATGCGCTGGCGGAACGTCTCGAAATGCTGCTGCGCCAGGACTGTGGTCGGCGTGAGCACAGCGACCTGCTTGCCTTCCATCACGGCCTTGAACGCAGCGCGAATCGCCACCTCGGTTTTGCCGAAGCCGACGTCGCCGCAGATCAGGCGGTCCATGGAGCGCGGCTGTTCCATGTCGCCTTTGGTGGCTTCAATCGCCTTCAACTGGTCGACCGTCTCGCGGTAGGGGAAGGAATGCTCGAACTCCGCCTGCCACTTTGTGTCCGGGCCGAATGCGTGTCCGATCTGCGTTTCACGCTCGGCTTGCACGGCCAGCATCTTGCCGGCGTAGTCGAAGATCGACGCGGCGGCGGTTTTCTTCGCACGGGCCCATTTTGCATCGGCAAGTGAGCTGAGAGGCGGCGATTTCTTGCCCACGCCGACGTAGCGCGATACGAGATAAGCCTGCTCGAGCGGGACGTACAGTCTGGCCTCGTCCGCGAACTCCAGAGCGAGCACTTCCTGCTCACCGCCTCCCGCGGCGGGGACCGTCATGAGCTGGAGGAAGCGACCGACGCCGTGCTCGAGGTGCACGACCAGATCGCCTTCCGTCAGCTCGCTGTAGTCGATTTGTGCGCGATTGCGGGCCAGCTTCTCCGCGCGTTGAAGTCTTCGCCGGCCGTGCGCCGTGTAACGCCCGAACAGCTCGGCCCCCGAGAGCACGATGAGATCTCCCGCCGGGAAGCAGAACCCGCGTGGCAGGGTGCCTTCCAGCAACTCGACGTCGTCGAGGGCGCCATCTGCGGCAGCCATGATCTCGCGAAATCGTTCGATCTCGCCCTCAGTTTGAAAGTACATCAGCACGCGTGAGCCGGCCGCCTTCCATCCCGTCAAGCGCGCGGCGAACTGCGCGCGCTTCGCTTCAAGCAACATGAAGTCGCCCACCGCGAACTCGCCAACATCGGCATCGTGGAACGCGCCGGCATAATCCTCGGCGCCATCGTGGCCGAGCGAGCCTTCGCCAATCAGGACCTCAGCGTGCTCATCCGCTTCTGGCTCGATCGCGACGCACAGGTGCTCCTTGCTGACGTAGTCCCGTACCCGGCCCGTTTGGTCTTCGGCCGCGCCGAGGAGGATGTCGATCGATTGCAGATTGCGCACCGACGTTTGCGTATCGATGTCGAACTCGCGGAGCGATTCGATCTCGTCGCCGAAAAACTCGGCACGCACCGGGAGCTGCGCCTGCCACGAGTAGAGGTCGAGAATGCCGCCGCGGACCGCGAACTGCCCGCGCGTCGTCACCTGCGCGACGCGCTCGTAACCAGCGTCCCCCAAAGATGTGAGCAGGCTCTCCATTGGTTCACCTGCGCCGCGTTTTAGCCGCAGCGACGCCGCCTTCAGCGAGCGCAACTTCGGCGCTGGCTGTTTGAGCGCCGCGCGCGTGGTGACAACGAGGTGCGGGCCGGGTTCACGCCCGACTTTGCTCAAGAGTGCGAGCCGCTCGGCCGTGATCTCCGGATCCGGCAGGATGTTCTCGACCGCGGCAAACTCCGCTTCCGGCAGGAATGACGCGTGAGGCGCCCAGTTTAGCAGGCTTTCGTAGAGCAGCTCCTGCGAGCGCACTGTCGGGCAGACGACCCAGATCGTTTTGCGAATCTCGCGAGCGATCGCGGCCACCAGGAATGGCTGCGCGGGTTCCGTGACATGCGGAAAGGGCACCGGCCGCTCACCCGCCACGACGTCGCGCAATTGCTGCGCGATTGGCTCGGCTTCAGCCACACGGGCGAGCAATTCCTTGGCCGTGGAGTTTTGCACCGCGAATGCTTCGTCAGATTGCGCGCGACTTCAATTCGCGCCGTTGTAGCCGCGGACGCTGTCCGCGGCAGGAGCAGGATGCGCGCACAAGACCGGCCGGGGACAGCG
>DATHXZ010000030.1:0-2157 GCA_035459405.1 Chthoniobacterales bacterium | reverse complement strand
GAAGCCACGCCGCCACCGGAGATCGCGCCCACACCTCCGCCGGTCATGCCGCGTCCGCGGCCGGACCGCGCCGCCTCTGCATATCAGCCGGAGAAAGACCAGAACCGCATCTCAGGCCGCATCACGAACAAAGGTGCGCCTTCGGTCGCGGCCGTCGGCACACCGCTCGGCAAGTATCGCAAAACGGTGATCGATGCGATCGGCTCGCGCTGGTATTTCTACACGAACGCGAAGCTTGACCTCATCAGCATTGGCACCGCGCAGGTTCAGGCGGAGGTCGATCCGGACGGCAAGCTCAAGAACCTCAAGCTTGTCTCGAACAGCGCTAACGAGGCGTTCGCGAACATCTGCTTGCAATCTTTTCAGGAGGCGCAAATTCCTCCGATTCCGCCGGACATTGTCCAAAGCCTTCCTGATGGACGGCTGCTCGTGGAAATCTCCTTCAACATGACCCCTCCGAGGACCTTTTGATGATGCTCGCGCAGATGCCAAATGCGGTGCAATCGGTCTGGACGTTCTTCTCGACGGGCGGCTTGTTTATGTGGCCGCTCCTCGCGTGCTCGGTCGTGGCCGTCACCGTCATCATCCTCCGGGGTGTCGCATTACGCCGGAAGAACGTGCTCCCGCTCGTCATCGAGAGCGAAATCGAGCGACTCGTACCTGGCGGGAGCGCGGAGCGGCTGGCGCGCATCGTGCAGCAGGATGAATCGAGCCTTGGGAAGATCGTGCGCACCGCTCTGCAGAACCTGCGCGCGCCGCGCAACGAAACCATCGAAGTGGTCGAAACGAAAGCGCGTCACGAGATGATCGTGATCGAGAAGGGTCTTATCGTTCTCGAGATCATCACGGGTATCGCGCCGCTGCTTGGTTTGATCGGCGCAGTCGCTGGTCTCGTACGGGTGTTCTCGGCGCTGGGAGTCGGCACCGGCACGTCGAACACTCAGGCGATCGCGCTCGGTATCGCGGAGGCGCTCAACGCGACAGTTTTCGGTCTCTCGATCGCGGTGCCGACGTTGATCGCTTTCAGTTACTTCTCAAAGAAGATCGAAGTGATGTCGGTTGAAATCGAAACGCTCGTCGTCGAGTTGATCGGCAAGTGCTACTACGGGCGCGTCCAGCGCGATGAGTCGCCTCATCCGATCCGCTCGACGGTCGCCTCACGCGCGCCGGTGGTGTAACGAGCGACAACGCCGATGAAGATCGCAGTCCGCAAGCGGCGCGCGCCGTCCATCATCATCGTCTCGCTCGTCGATATCCTGACGATCCTGCTGATCTTTTTCGTCGTCTCGACCACGTTCAAAAGAGATCAGCCCGAGGTGCAGATCAATTTGCCGGAATCAGCGACCGCGACGGTTCAACCCGCGCAGACTGAGCACGCCATCGTGAGCGTGAACGAGGATGACGAGGTGCGGCTCGATGGAAACCCGTTGCCGGTCGAGGAATTGGAGGCAGCGGTGCGCAATCTTCCATCAGCTCGCAAGACATCGCTCGCCCTCGAAGCGGATCGCAAGGCGTCCTTCGGCACGATCATCAAAGTGATGGACGCGCTGAAGCTCGCGGGGGTGAAGAACCTGCCGGCCTTCACCAACGCCGGGAAATGAAGCGCCCGATCGTGAAGTACGGAGACCCGGTTCTCCGTGCGAAAGGGAAACGTATCGCCGCAGCCGATGACGAAATCCGCGCGCTCGCAGCCGACATGCTCGAGACGATGCATGCGGCAAATGGGGTCGGCCTCGCCGCGCAGCAGGTCGGCGAAGCATTGCAGCTCACGGTGCTCGACATCTCTGAGGTCGAGGATCGGCCGAGCACGATGAAGTTGAATGGCAAGGAGGTCGATCCGCGGACCTCAATGCCGCTCGTGTTGCTCAATCCGGAGCTAACACTGCACGGGGAACTCGAGACCGGCGCCGAAGGTTGCTTGAGCTTCCCGGAGATTAGCGCCGACATTGACCGTGCGGTGTCGCTTGTCGCGAGAGCGCAGACGCTGGACGGCGAGCAGGTGGAGATCGAAGCGTCCGGTTTGCTCGCCCGCGCGTTGCAGCACGAAGTGGATCACCTGAACGGCGTCCTCTTCATTGATCGAATGAGCTCAGCGGCAAAAGCGAGCCTCGCCAGCCGGCTCAAGCGCCTCCAGAAAGAGACGCAGCGCGCGTAGCT
>DATHXZ010000029.1:0-3450 GCA_035459405.1 Chthoniobacterales bacterium | reverse complement strand
GTTCGCGCAATCGCTGCCGTCGCCGTCGAGAAACACGACCACCGTGCATTCCGGCGACACGTTGCACACACCCGTCGCACACGCGCGGCCGTAGCCCGGCGTCGGCTCCGAGATGACACGCGCGCCGGCAGCCTGCGCGCGCTCGGCTGTGCGATCCTTGCTCGCGTTATCAACGACGATGACCTCGCGCGGGATGCCCGTCGCGAGCACCTCGCGCACAACATCCGCGATCGGCTCTTCTTCGTTCATCGCCGGAATGACGACTGAGACGAAATGCTGTTGCGCGTCCTTCATCATAAAACCAGCGCCGCGATCCCGAAGTAGAACAGCAACGCCACGAAATCAGTAACGGCCAGCGTGACCGGACCGGCCGCAATCTTCGGATCCAACTGCAGCCAGTGCAGAAGCGACGGCACCGTGAGCCCGAGCAAGCATGCGCTCAGCAGCGAAAGCGCGATGCTGCTGCCGATCGCCATTGCCGCGACCGCCTCCTGTCGCCAGATCCAAACGATCGTCATCACGAGCGCGCCGCAGCTCGCACCGAGAAACGCGGCGGTCATCGCCTCGCGGCTGAACGTGTCGACAAACCACCGCCGCGTCGGTTGCGCGGAACGCAGCGCCTGAATCGTGACCGTCATTGATTGCATGCTCACGCTTTCGTTCAGCCCGAGCACCATGGTGAGAAAAAACGCAATCACGAGACTCTGTGCGAGAGTCGCCTCGAAGAGTCCGGCCAGAACCGCGCAGACGGTTCCGCTGGCAGCGGTCGTAAGCCAGCCAGGGGAAGCGATAGCGGAAGACGCGGACCGGCGAGGCGCCGTGGATTTCGGATAAGCGGAAACCGAGCGCCTCGAAGAACTCGTCCGGCGCGCGGCGCGTTGCATCGTCCGACTGCTCGCGATCCCCCGCTTCGAGCACCTCCTGTTGGAAGAGGCTCATGTCGACGACGCCGAGCACGCGCTTCTCGTGGTCGACGACTGGGAAGGCGAGGAATTTGTAGAGCACGAAAACTCGCAACCCTCCATCACCGTCGCGGTCGATGGCAGCGCCACGACGCAGCGTATCATGATGTCATCGAGCCGTGCATCCAGCGCCGCCGTTAGTAAGCGACGCGTCGGCAACACACCGGCGAGCCGTTGCTCGTCATCGACCGCGTAGAAGTAAATGACACGCTCGCCGACACCTTCGCGCCGGATCGTATCCAGCGCTTCCTGCACCGTCATCCCGACGTGGAGGAGCGGCAGGTCCTTGCGTGCGTGCGCGGCGATCGGCTCGTCAAAATCCGGAATGCCCGCCGGATCGATCATCAGCCTTTCGCGACGCTGTGGACGATCCCTTTCTTGCGCAGGATATCGGCGGCTTCGCTGAAGTAATCCTTCACGTCGCTCTGGCCGCGGATCCAATCGAGGTAACGGCCGACACCGGTCGCGAGATCGACCTGCGGTTTGTAGCCGGCGGCCTGAATGCGTTCGGTGCCGCTCGCAAGGTGGCGCATTTCGCCGGGTCGGAATTCGCCTTTCGCTTCGGCGGGGATGCGAATCCCGAGGGCCTCGGCGATCTGCTCGGCCACTTCGCGAATCGTGACACCTTTCCCGCTGCCGACGTTCACCGGCAGGCCATCGAGCTTGTCGGTTGTGGCGGCGAGCAGGTTCGCTCGCGCGATGTCTTCGACGAACGAGAAGTCGCGAGTCTGCTCGCCATCTTCGTAGAGGACCGGCGGCAGATCGTTCAGCAAGCGCGTGCAGAAGATCGCAATGACGCCGGTGTAAGGATTGAAGATTGATTGGCGCGGCCCGTAGGTGCACGAGTAACGGAGCGCGACTGTCGGGATGCCGGCCTGCTTGCCCCAGAGCAGCACGAGCTTCTCCTGGTCGACCTTCGTTAGGCCGTAAACCGTCTCGCCGCCTACCGGTGCGTTCTCCGGAGTCGGCACGCTCTTCGTCCCCTCGCCGCAATTTGGGCAATGCACGACCCAATCGCCGCGGCGCAGCTGCTCGACCGGACGGACGCTCGGAAACACAAGGCCGTGCTGCGGGCATTCAGCCGCACCCTCGCTGTAAACCGCCTGAGATGATGCGACCACGATCTTCTTGATCGGCAGTGTGTCTTCGCGGATCACCTCCAGCATCAGGGCGGTGCCGAGGCTGTTTACGTCGACGTACTTCGCGATCTCCGGCATGTAGCCGCCGTAGGCCGCCTGGTGAAAGACAACGTCAATGTCGCGCATGGCGTCGGCAATGACGTCGCGCTCGCGCAGATCGCCCTGCACGAACTCGGCGTCCGGATTGACCCACGCGGGCTTACCGAGCTTGTGCGTATTCGGCTCGAGGTTGTCGAGGATGCGGACCTTCCATCCCTCGCGCAGAAGGAGATCGACGATGTGCGAGCCGATGAGTCCAGCGCCGCCGGTGACGAGCGCGCGTTTGCCGGTCTTGTTGTTGTTCATGCGAGCGCCATACCTGCACCCGATTTCGGGCGCTGTCATGTTGTAGGCCGGGCGCTTCGCCTGCCCAGAAGCACACGTCGGCAAGCGAAGCGCTTGCCCTACAATGGCCAGATCCGCTCGCGGCCCTCACGCGAGATGATGCCATGCAGGAAGTTGCGCGTCTGGAGTGCGGCGAAACCCGTCGACGCCGTATCGCCGAGTAACTCGTCGCACAGGCGCCGCAAAGTGGCCCGATCATCCACGTCGTACCACGTCGGCAGCAGCTCGACCGCGACGCCAATCTCGCGCGCGCGTTCCAACGTCTGCTCGGCTACGCGTTCCGTGCTCCAGTCGATCTCCTCGAACGCGCGGCGATGCAGCCGCTTCATGCCGACCAGGTAGTAGCCGCCGTCATCCGACGGCCCGAAGACAATGCAGTCGCCTGCCTGGCTGAGCAGCCTCGCGGCATCGCAAAAGGCGCGCTGCGGAACAGTCGGGCTGTCCGAATCGATCAGGCATACCGAATCGAACCCAACCGCGAAGAGATCTTCGGCTGCATTCGTCAGGCGCTCGCCAAATGCGTCGCCGCGCTGCGGGATGAGCTCGAAGCTGCCGGGCAGAATTCCGCGGTATGCGCTCTCCTCGCCAATTGGCGTGTATACGCCGATGCCTCGCGCGATTCCGTCGCTGGCAGCGAGCTCGATCGCGCTCGCGGTATCGCGCAGAAAGCAGGTGTTGAGCGCGGCGGCTTCTTCGGGTGTGAGCGGCGGCGTGAGCCGTGTCTTCACTCGACCGGCGCGCGGCACTTTCGTCATCACGCCGAGCGCGCAATGGCGGGGCGGAACCTGTCGCCCAGCGGCTGGATCGAGCACCCGATGAACGGCGTTCATGTGCCGTGCTCTGTGTGGGCGGACGCGGCGAGCGTCAATCCTTTTCGCAGAGCGCGTACTGGTAGCGACCGTCAACCCAGGTTTTGACGCGCCTCCACGGCTGCGACGCGAACAAGCTGCGGAACGCAGCCGGTG
>DATHXZ010000028.1:0-4349 GCA_035459405.1 Chthoniobacterales bacterium | reverse complement strand
CGCGGCGGAGACGAAGCAATCGATCGAGACTGCAGCGCGGGCGGCGCGCTATTCGTTCTTCGCCGCTGTCGCGCGGCGGCGGCGATGCCGCACAATTCTGCTTGGCCATCACGCCGATGACGTCGTCGAGACGTTCCTGATCAACCTCTTTCGCGGTGCCGGCGGTGCGGGTCGGCAGGGGATCCGCCCGATCAGCGTGCGCGTCGTCGATAAAGTTGAGCTGATCATTGTCAGACCGTTGCTCGGCGTCTGGCGTGCGGACATCGACGAGTACGTCCGCGCGCACCGCCTGCGCTTTCGCGAAGACGCCAGCAATCAACAGCTCGACGCGCTCCGCAATCGCATGCGCCACCGAATCATCCCGGAGCTCGAGAAAGAATTTGGCCGCGAGATCCGGAAAACCGTGCATCGAATGGCGATCATCGCCGCCGAGGAAGATGCGTTTTTGACGGAAGCGCTGCCGCAGCCTTCTCCGCGCCTGTTGGTGAACGAGCTGCGCGCCATGCCGGTGGCGCTGCAACGCCGCGCGATCACGCGCTGGTTACGCGAACAGCAGGTCAGCGACGTTGGATTCGTGCTCGTCGAGCAGATCCGCGCGATGCTCGATACGGAAGCCGGCCCGGCGAAAATCAATCTTCCTCGAAACCGCCACGCTCGGCGCAGAGCAGGGGAGTTGTTCATCGAGTGAGCGCCTGTAGCCGTCGCCCTGCGGGCCACGCAGCAAACGCGCGGGAATCGGCAACTGCGCCAGCGCTTCGCACAGCGAAGCGGCTACACGAGCCGCTACAGGAGCGCTACGGGAGCGGCTACGGGAGCGGCTACGGACTTCCTCCGTGACCCTTTGTGGCCGTTGTGCGAGGAATCTCTTCGCATGAATTCGGTCCGGGTCCGCTTTGCCCCTTCGCCCACCGGCTTTCTGCATATCGGCGGCGCACGGACCGCGTTGTTCAACTGGCTCTTCGCCCGACATCACGGCGGCACGTTCATTCTGCGCGTTGAGGACACCGACAAGTCGCGCAATACCGAGGAAGCTGCGGCCGCTATTTACGATGGCCTGCGCTGGCTCGGGCTCGAATGGGATGAAGGCCCGCACGTCGGTGGTGATTTCGGTCCGTACTTCCAAAGCCGGCGCGGCGATCTCTATGCGCGGCATCTGCAGCGCCTGCAGGATGCTGGCCGCGTTTACGAAGACGCCGGCGCGATTCGCTTCCGTTCACCGCGCGAGCACGTTCGCGTGGACGACATCGTCTGCGGCAGCATCGATTTCGACCTCACGAACCCGGAGACGCACCCGGACATGACCATCCGCCGTCCGGACGGCTCGTGGATTTTTCACTTCGTGAACGTCGTCGACGATATCGAGATGAAGATCAGCCATGTGATCCGCGGCGAAGATCATCTTTCAAACACGCCGAAGCACATCGAGCTGTATCGTGCGCTTGGCGCCGAGCCGCCGCGCTTTGCACACATCCCGCTCATCCTGAACAAGGACGGCTCGAAGATGAGCAAACGTGACGTCGGCGCGAGCTTGAACACCTACCTCGAAGAGGGGTTCCTGCCCGAGGCGGTGCGTAACTACATCGCGTTGCTCGGCTGGTCGCCCAAGGACAACCGCGAAAAGCTTCCGCTCGCCGAGATGATTGGCTTGTTCGAGCTGGAGAAGATCAATCGCAAAAGCGCCCACTTTGATCTCGAGAAGTGCACCTGGCTCAACGGCGAGTACGCGCGCGAGCTGACCGGCGAGCGCTTCTACGAGCTCGCTCGTCAATCGCTCACTCGCGCGGGCATCGACACATCGCAATTCGCGGACAGCTACGTCCGCGCCGCGCTCGACACTTGCGTCGGCAAGTTCCGCATCTTCGCCGAGTTGCCGCCGTATTGCGGGTTCTATTTCCGCGACGACTTTCCCTACAACAGCGAAGGCGCGACGAAACACTTCACACCCGAGAACAAGCCGCGCCTCATCGCGATCCGCGATGCGTTCGCTGCCGTGGATTCATTCGGTGCTGCGACGCTCGAGACCACGCTGAAAGCCACCGCCGCGCAACTCGGGATCAAAGCCGGCCCGCTCGTGCATCCGACACGCCTCGCGCTGACTGGCAGCAACGCGGGCCCGAGTTTGTATCACCTCCTCGAGATTCTCGGCAAAGAGAAGGTCCTCGCGCGCCTCGATCGCGCGCTCGCCTGTATGTAGCGGTCTGCGTGGCGAATTGTAGGCCGGGCGCTTCGCCTGCCGAGGATCGAATCTGGGCAAGCGAAGCGCTTGCCCTACAATTGCGTCGTGCCGGCGCCGCGGTGATGCGTCAGGTCTTCTTCACTTCTTTCGCCCACGTGTCTTTCAACGTGATCGTCCGGTTGAAGACGAGGGCGTCCGGATTTGAATCGGAATCAAGCGCGAAGTAGGCAAGGCGCTCGAACTGGTAGCGCGTGTTCGCATCGGCCTGCGCGAGCGACGGCTCGCATTTTGCGTGCACAATCTCGAGCGAGTTCGGATTTAGGTGCGCCTTGAAGTCGCCGTCCCCGTCGGGCTCCGGCACGCTAAACAACCGATCGTAAAGCCGCACCTCAGCGTCGATCGCATGCGCGGCGCTCACCCAATGGATCGTGCCTTTGACTTTCCGATTCGAAGTCGCGCCGCCTGACTTGCTCTCAAGGTCGGCCGTGCAGCGCAATTCGATCACGTTTCCGCCGTCATCTTTCACCACTTCGTCGCACTTGATGATGTAGGCGTATTTCAGTCGCACTTCGCCGCCTGTGCGGAGACGGAAATACTTCGGAGGCGGCGTTTCCATAAAGTCCGCGTTCTCGATGTAGAGCTCGCGGCTGAATGGGACCTTCCGGGAGCCGGCGTTCGGATCCTCAGGATTGTTGATCGCGTTCAGCTCCTCGAGCTGCTCTTCCGGGTAGTTGGTAATCACGACTTTGATCGGCCGGAGCACGGCAAATCGGCGCTGCGCATGCCGGTTGAACTCATCGCGCACAGCATGCTCGAGCAGCGTGAACTCGCTAAGGCTCGGGTACTTTGTGACCCCGAGTTGCAGCACAAAATTGCGAATCGCACTCGCGGTGAAGCCCCGCCGGCGCATCGCGGAGATGGTCGGCATCCGCGGATCGTCCCAGCCGCTGACGAGCCCCTCGTTCACAAGCTGCCGCAGCTTGCGCTTGCTCATGACGGTGTAGTCGATGTTCAGGCGCGCGAACTCGATCTGCCGCGGGAGCGCGCGCGGGAAATTGAGCGACTCGAGGATCCAATCGTAGAGCGGCCTGTGCACCTCGAACTCGAGCGTGCAAAGCGAGTGCGTGATCCCTTCGATGTAATCGCTGATGCAATGCGCGAAGTCGTACATCGGGTAGATCGACCACGCGCTGCCGGTGTGGTGATGGTCGACGTGCTTGATGCGGTAAAGCACGGGATCGCGCATCCACATGTTCGGCGACTGCATGTCGATCTTTGCGCGAAGCGTGCGCGAGCCGTCCGGAAACTCGCCGGCTTTCATGCGGTCGAGCAGATCGAGGTTCTCTTCGACCGAGCGATCACGGAACGGACTATCCTTCCCAAGCCTCCTGAACTCGTCGGTCTGCTCCGGGTTCATGTCGTCGACGTAAGCCTTGCCGGCTCGGACTAACCGGATCGCGCATTCGTAGAACGCGCCGAAGTAATCCGACGCGAAGAATGGCTCCGCCTGAAACGCGGATTGCGGATCGCGGATCGCGGAGAGGTGAAAATCGTTGCCGTCCTGCTCGGGTGTTTTACCAGCCGGTTTCAGTCCGATCTTGTCGTCCGCCCAGCCGTTCACGAGCCACTTCACATCGTTCACGATCGAGTCGACGTATTCCGCCTCCTCTTTCGCCGGATTGGTATCGTCCATCCGGATGTTGCAGAAGCCGCCGTATTCGCGCGCAATGCCAAACCCGAGACAGATCGCTTTTGCGTGGCCGATGTGCAGGTAACCGTTCGGCTCGGGCGGGAACCGCGTGTGAATGCGCGTGTGCTTCCCGGACCTGAGATCCTCCGCGACGATCTCGCGGATGAAATCGGACGGCACGGCAATCTCGCTGGCTGTCGTCGTCATGTGCAGACGCGACATTAGCAGACGAAGCGCGACCGCGACAGATGGCCGCGCTAGAGTTCCGCGTGCAGGAAAATCTTACTTTTGCGGATCTGCAGCACTGCGATGCGAATCCCGGCGAAGCTCCGGTTCGGCTCGGCGTGTTTGGCCATCCGGTCGCGCACTCGCTCTCGCCGCGGATGCAGAACGCAGCGCTCGAGTACTGCGGGTTGGAGATGCGCTACGCGGCGTTCGACATCGCGCCGGGCGAACTCGAGCAAGCTTTACATCTTCTGCCGA
>DATHXZ010000027.1:0-3599 GCA_035459405.1 Chthoniobacterales bacterium | reverse complement strand
GGGGCGACTACACGCTCTTCAAGTTGCTCTCGGGACCGCTCGGTTTCTTTGAGTCGGAAGAGCGGGTGCCGCCGCAATTCGTGAATATCTCCGAAGCGAGCAACTTCTATCCGCTGTGGATGCTCGGGCTCGTTGGCATGTTCGCCGCGAGACATCGCAAGGCTCTTCCGATTCCGGCTCTGGTGATCGGCCTCGCGGTGTTGATTGTGGCGATCAGCCTCTACTGCACTGTCGAACTTCCTCAATGGCTGCTTGGCGCGACGCTTTTCGCACAGGTCCACGAAGCCCGCGCGCTTCTCGCGCTGGGAATCGCAAACATCCTCCTGGTTTGCGTCTTCCTCGATCGATACCGTGAGCCGGTCTTCGGACTACTGTTTGGTTCCGCGGGTGCAGTCATCGTCGGTGCTGCCGTCGCGATGCTGTTCTACGTCGCGTATCGTCTTCAGCCGACTTTCTTCGCTGACGCGCAATGGACGGCGCTGGTCGTCGGCGTGAATGCAGTCACGATCGCGATGTTCTTCTGGGATCGCGCGCGGCGGTGGTTTCCTGTCGCGTTTGTCGCCCTGCTGGTGTGGAGCAACGGCTTGATCAATCCGATCATGCGCGGTCTTGCTGCGTTGACCGAATCAGCGGCATACCGGGAGATCGACAGCGCGCGGTCCGCTGATTCGGAAGCAAAATGGATCGCGTACGGCGATCACGTCACCGGCCAACTGATCAAAGCCACCGGCGCGACTGTGCTGAACGGCACCAAGGTTGTTCCCGACCTCGAGTTTCTCAGGGCGCTCGACCCGAGCGGGGCTTTCGAGCAGGTCTACAACCGGTATGCCTGGATCATCTGCACGCCGAAAGTTTTCCCGGAGGAAGTCAGCTTCGAGCTCCTGCAGATGGAGTTCTACACGATCGAGCTGCCGCCCGGGCTGAAGCTGCTGCGCGACCAAGGGTTCAACTATTACGTCTTCGGATCGGAGTGGCGCGACGCCATGTTCTACGATTTCCGCCTCACGGCAGGAACAGCAGGGCATCGCCTCTGGATTTACCGGCGAGACCGGTGAATCCCCGCGGTCGCGACCGTCAGCGGTTGTGATCGTAGATTTCGACGAGCGCGATCCCGCTCGCGTCGCCTTTGCCTCGCACGATGACCGTGTATTCACCGCGTGGCAGGTTCATGCCAGTCGCGGCATCGAGCCGCTCGAACGGCGACAGACCCGGCAGGATTGTCTGCCAATTAGCGGACGGGTTGCCATGGTCGTCATTGGCAGCAACGAGAGATCCGTTTGAGTCGCGGACCTCCAGCGGTGGATCCGGCAGGAAGTTCGAGAAACCGCGGTGTCGAAGGCTTGGTCCGATTGCACGGACGGTCAGTTCGGCGTTTCCCGGCCCATCGCCGCCTGAGATATAGCCGCCGATCAACGGGTTCTCCGGATCAACGAAGCCGCGGGTGCTGATGTTAGCCAGCCGCGACTTCGCATCGCGCACAAGGTCATACGCCTCCACCAGGCCCGTGCCTTCCGTGCCGTTAGCACCGCGCAGCACGACCGTGTAAGCTCCGCGTGGGAGAGTCGCGATCAACGCCGCTTCACGATCGTCTTCGGGCGCGAGGCCGCTGGCGCGCAGGTCGTCAGGTTGTGCGTCTTTCCAATTGTCATTGGTGGCAAGAAGGTTGCCGCGCGAGTCGTGCAACTCGATCACTGGATCCTGGAGCACGCCATCGACGCTAGACTTGCTTAAACTCGGGCCAAGCCCGCGCACTGCTATCCTGCGCGGCTCGTTCCCCAGGAACCCGGAGATGATGAAGCCGCCAATGGTCACATTGTTGCCGGTGCCGACTCGCGCGCGGGTGGAGATATTCAGGAGCTGGGCGGCGGGCGGGATTCGCTGATAGCCGCCGATGAGCACCGAGTCGTTTTGATACGCCACCAGGTAAGAACCGCGCCCGCTCGTAGTGGTCACGCGCGAGCCGTTTGGCGCATTGCTGAAATTGCCGGTGACACTCCGGCTAAAGATCGCCTGAAAGACAAAGTTGCTGCCCTCGGGGAACTCGCTCGCATCGTCGATCTGGATCGAGCCGGCGACCGCGACAGGGCCATCGACCATCAGCAGCGCCTGCAATTGGTTGAGGGAACCCTCACCGCGCGGCACGATTCGCATGCGCGTGTTCGCCCCGAGGTGCACACTACCGTTCACCTGAAGCTCGCGAGGCACCAGCAACGCATCGCCGACCGTGAGGTTTCCATTCACCCGGGCGGTGCCGGCAAAAAAGGTCGACGATGCCGTCAGCTCGCCGCCGTTGATCTCCATGTCGCCTGTGAACACGGCAGAGCTCAGCACAGTCCTGCCGGCGGTCTGCACATATCGGTGACCCCGTGCGATGGTGAAGACTCCGCCACCGCCAGTAGCGGGCGCGATGATCATTTCACCTGCGTTTGTAAACGTGCCGGCGGTCGTGAACGCGTTCGGCGCCAGGAGCAGCGCCCCAGCGTCGTTGAATGCTAGATTCCGCAGAGCGTTGTTGCCGTTCCGGTCAGTCATCGCGCCTCCGGCGACGTAGATCGAAGCGGCGTTCCGCAGGATGTCAGCGTTAGGGAACTGGAACGCGCCTGAGGAGCTGATCACGTACGTTCCGCCCCGCAGGGTGCGACTAGCGGCGTCATAATTGGTCAGAGGGCCGGCCAGCGTCAGAGTGCCGAGGCCGATGCTCAGGAGGCCGCCATTCGTGAACGCGCCGGTTATCGTAAAGTCTCTTTGACTGACCCTGAACACGCCTTCTGCTGTATTCGAGGCGAGATTACGCAGCGCATCGAGGCCGTTTTCATCCACGATCTGCACGGCCGAACCGACGAGATCGATGGAGCTCGCGTTGTGCACAATATCCGCACCGGAGAAGCGAAGGGTGCTGACTCCGCCGCCGGCCTGCGGAACACCGCTGAGGTAGAAGGTGCCGCCTTTTAGCGTGCGGGTGGAAGCGTCGAAGTTTGTCAGCGTGCCTTCGACGGCGAAGAGGCCGCCCTGCAGCAGAGTTAAGCCGGATTGAATAAACCCCGATGGGTCTGGCGTAGGCAGTGTCCCAACCGTCGCCGACTCGACCACCGTCACCGAAGCACCACCCGGGATGACGATCCCGTTCGCGTTGAGATTCGATATCCGAACGTTCATGTCGACCCGCACGCGTCCGGGCACGCTGACGTTGTAGTTGCGTGTCGGGGTATTATTAGGCACTTCGCGCGGCGACCAGTTGTTCGGGTCGCTGTAGTTGGTCGAGACCGCGGCAGTGAACGTCGAATTAATCACCGTCTGGGCATCGATCGTGGCCGAGCCGAGCAGCGCGATCGCGCCAAGAAGATGAAGCACGAGGAGGCGTGTCACGGCGGCGATGACCAGCATTTCGTGCGCGAACTCAGCTCGCGCCCGGCAATGATGCCGAGGCGACGATTGTAACCACGCTCCCGGGCGGGCAATACACCGCGATCGGCCGCGACCGCGAGAATACAAACGGCGTCGGTCTCGTGGAAGTCTACAACATCCGCTAATCGGAGCCGTCGATCATTCTGTAGGCGGCCGGTGAGGCGCTCACAACACTACAAACGAGGGCACGCGCC
>DATHXZ010000026.1:0-1679 GCA_035459405.1 Chthoniobacterales bacterium | reverse complement strand
CTGATCGAGGGGCTGCAGACGCTGCCCGGCGTGATTGCGGTCGGAGGCATCAGCTTCCCACCGATGAGCGGAACCAGGCAGAATGGTGCGTTTATCGTCGAAGACGGCTCGCGGCCGGCCCAGACAATGGCCGAATTGAGTGCGCAGCTGACCGCGCTTTCCGGCAGTGGAAAAACCGGAGACGCGGATTACCTCGTCGCGAGCGGCGGTTACTTCGACGCCATGCGCATTCCGCTCCTGCGCGGCCGCGTGTTCGGCGAAGCAGACGGTCCCGATTCACCGCACGCGGCAGTGATCAGCGAGTCGCTCGCGCGGCGGCATTGGCCAGGCGAGGATCCGATTGGTCGGCAGATCCAGTTCGGCAACATGGATGGCGATCTGCGGCTGCTCCACATTGTCGGCGTAGTCGGCGACGTGCGCGCAGAGCGGCTCGATGCCGAGCCCCGGCCGACCGTCTACACGAACTATTTGCAACGTCGGACAGCGGCGGCGGGATTTTGCATTGTGCTCCGCGCTCGCACTGACGCCACTGCATTGATCGGTGCGATGCGGCGCGAGGCACGCGCACTGGACCCTGAGATGCCGATCAAGTTCCGGACACTGCGAGAAATCGTCTCCGCATCGCTCGACCACCGCCGCTTCAGCATGGTGATGCTCGGCGTCTTCGCGGGCGCTGCGCTCGTTCTCGCGATGGTGGGACTGTACGGCGTCCTGTCGTTTATCACTTCGGAACGCACGAGCGAGATCGGCATTCGCATGGCGCTCGGTGCGCAACGCACGGACATGCTGGCGCTCATCCTGCGGCAAAGCTTTACACTCGTTACGATCGGTATTGTCGCCGGGGTCGCGGGCGCGTTCGCTGCAACGCGAGTCGTGGCGAACCTACTGTATGGAGTCGGCACGGCCGACATAGCGACATACATCGGTGTCATTGCCGTGCTGGCCGTCGCTGCTCTGGTTGCGAGCTACATCCCGGCCCGCCGCGCGATGAATGTCGATCCGATGGTCGCGCTTCGGCATGAATAGAACGACACGCGCTCGCGTCCTGTCATTCGGAGCGCAGTCGAGGAATCCCGCTGCGTTACCGAACAGTACCACCACGGGATTCTTCGACTCCGTTCCGCTACGCTTCACTCCGCTCAGAATGACCAGGCTGCTGTTCTCGCTCGCCGCTGCGCTCGTCATCTGCGCGCCGGCGCTTCCGGCTGCAAAGACGCTCGAGGAAATCACTGAGGACACTTACGAGCTGTCCCCAACCGGCACGCTCACGATCCGCAACCAGGATGGCCGTATTTACCTCTACGGTTCCGACGGCAGCGAGCTGAAGGTGAAGGTAATCCGCAAGGCGTTCTCGCAGGAGAGACTGGATGCCCTGAAGGTCAACGTCTCGATGGACGGCGACGACGCGGTCATCGAAACCGCCTTCCCGCCCAAGCCGGAGGGCTGGAGCACGGAGGACCGTTCCGGCACGGTGGAGTACATCATCAACGTGCCGCAGCACTGCACGATCACCAAAGCGGAGCTCGCAAATGGCGAGATCATGATCGACGGCATGCGCGGCTCCAGCGTCGACGCGCAGGTAGGCAATGGGCGCATTCACGCGCGCAATTGTTTCACATCCGCACGATTCACCCTCGACCGCGGTGGCATGGAAGTTTTCTACGGCTGGTGGGAGCGGC
>DATHXZ010000025.1:0-6848 GCA_035459405.1 Chthoniobacterales bacterium | reverse complement strand
AAGCCGGCGTCGGTCTCCGTTACGAATCGTTAGGCCATCCCGATCCAGGCGCTCCAGCAACGGCACCATCACGCGGCGGGTGCTGCCGAGCGCCTGCCGCAGCTCGCTTAACGTCGCGCCCGCCGGGTTGCGGCGCAGGTGTTCCGCGATGGCGTTTTTCGCCTGCGCAAAAGCCGTTGCTGCAAGCAGGACGTCTTCATTCACCGCGACGACTTCACCCGACTCGCAGAGGAAGCGCAGCGCCTGTTGTTCGGCGACGTTCGACGCCAGCTCCGCGCGTGACGGTGGTTCAAGCCGGTGCTGCGCGAGCAGGGTGCGGATCCGTTCGCCCGCCGATTGTAAATGCGGGGGAAGAGATGGCCGGTGCGCCGCGCGTTTGATCGCATTGCGGACCTGAGCGAAACCGTCGCGACACAACTCCGTCACTAACGAATCGAAGACCGAGGGCGGATTGCGCAGGACAGATCGGAGCTGCGCAACATCGAGTCCCGCGCGGTCCGGATGCGCGCGGTGCTCTTCATCGATGATCCCGGCCGCGCGTTTCCGCAGGTCGCGCCACCAGCCGGCATCGGCCACGATGTGAGCGTTCGCCCAGAGTTGTCCGGCAGCGCACAACGTCCTGACGGCCTCGTCCACTTCCTCCGCGCTGCAGCGCGACTTCTGGAGCAGTCCGAAGCGGCGTTGGAAGTGCTCACGCTCGAGCAGCGGTCGCAGCAACACCGCGCAGTCGTTAGGCGCTTCCGCGCGCGCGGACAGAAACGCACGCTGCGCACGTGATCGAAACCGTACGCCGTCCGCCTCCGGATCCAGAACAATCCCGCCGCCGAGAGTCTGCTGTTCCGAAGAGTCTCGCATGATGAAGCGATCGCCCGCGAAGACAAAAATCCGGGATGCGAATCGCAGTCGTGCAATGCCGCCTTTGCCCGGCAACAGCTCGTCGCAATCGAGCAGCGTGATGTGCGCGACCGCACGTGCGCTGCCGTAATGCACGTGCACCGTTGTGTCGTTGCGTAGTGCACGAGCGGTCGGCGGAAGTCGCGATGAACGCGTGATCTGCGCGTCGATGGTCATCGCTGCGTCGCCGGATGCAGGTGCGGTGATAATCGCGCCGCGCTCGAGCTGCTCGGTCGTCACGTCCGCGAGATTCAAGGCTGTTCGCATTCCCGGAACGGCGAACTCAACCGCCTGGTTGTGGCTCTGCAATCCACGGAGCCGACTCGTTAGGCCATGCGGCTCGACCGACACCGCCTGCCCGCGGGTGAACCGTCCGCCAAGCAACGTACCCGTCACAACCGTTCCGCTCCCGCGCGCCGTGAACACGCGATCAACGAACAGCCGCGGTTTCCCGATATCAGAGGAACACGTGAGTTCCGCGAGTTGTTGCGCGAGCGCGGTCTTCAATTCCTCGATCCCGCCGCCCGTTCGCGCAGCGGTGATGATGATCGGCGCTGCCGCAAATGCAGTGCCGGCCAGTCGCGCGTGGACTTCGCTTCTGACCCGCGCCGCGTCGCCGACGTCCGACTTCGTGACCGCCACCACCGCCTGCTGCACGCCAACGTAGTGAAGAAGCTGCAGATGCTCCTCCGTCTGCGGCATCCAGCCGTCGTCCGCTGCGACTACGAGGAGTGCGAGATCGATAGACCCAATCCCCGCGATCATGTTGCGCACGAAATCTTCGTGACCGGGCACATCGATGACGCCGATCGACAATCCCGGCAGCGATAAGTGTGCGAAGCCGAGATCGATGGTAATGCCGCGCGCTTTTTCTTCCGGCAGCCGATCGGTGTCGGTGCCCGTGAGCGCTTTAATCAGCGTCGTCTTGCCGTGATCGACATGGCCCGCCGTCGCGAGGATGCAATGCTTCACGGCTGGCGCGCGGCTGCGCGAATCGCGCCGATGAGTTGCTCATCTTCCGCTGGCGAGATCGTGCGAAGATCGAGTTTGTATTTCCCGCCCGCGATGTAGCCGATGACGGGCGGCACTCCGCGCCGAAGCCGTGCCGCAAATTCAGCCGCTCGTCTGCTTTCAAAATCGAGAGTGACGGACGGAATCGCGGATTCCGGCAACGTGCCTCCGCCGAGCTGAGATTTGCTGCTTCCGATTGATGGCGTTACCGGCAGACCGTGAAGTGCGTCGACGATGTTGCGCGCGCGCGCCTGCAATTCGCCGAGCGTGAGTCGCATCATCGCGACTACAGGCACGGCGTCTTCCCGCCCGGCCAGATATAAATCCACGGTCGTTTGCAGCGCAGCGAGGATCAGCTTGTCGCAGCGGAGCGCGCGGAAGAACGGCTCGCGTTTCAATGCGGCGATCAGCCGCTTTTTGCCGACGACGATCCCCGCCTGCGGACCACCGAACAATTTGTCGCCGCTGAATACCACGAGATCGGCGCCGCCCTTCAAGATCTCAGCGGGTCTCGGCTCGTGCGCGATGCCCGCGACCTTTTCCGTCGCGACGATCGCACCGCGGCCGAGGTCTTCGACCAGCGGAATTCGTTTCGTGCGAGCGAGCCGCGCCAGCGATTCTGTGCCCGTCGATTCAACGAAACCGCGCATGGAGAAATTGCTGCGATGCACTTTCAGGATCATCGCCGTCTCGGGTCTGATCGCTTGTGCGTAGTCGTCGACGCTGGTGCGATTCGTCGTCCCGACTTCGCGCAGGGTTGCTCCGCTCGCCTCGAGAATGTCAGGAATCCGGAAGCCGCCTCCGATTTGAATCAGCTCCCCGCGCGAGATGATGACCTCGCGCTTCGCCTTCGTGAAATAGCGCAGCACTAGCACGAGCGCGGCCGCGCAGTTGTTCACGACGGTGGCTGCCTCGGCGCTGCACAGAAGGGCGAGATTTTGTTCCAGGTAGGTCGCACGCGAACCGCGCTCACCGCTCGTTAGGTCGTACTCGAGATTGCTGTAGCCGGACGCGACGGCCGTGAGGGTTTCGATTGCGTTCTGGCTGAGAGGCGCGCGGCCGAGGTTCGTGTGGATAATGATCCCGGTGCCGTTGATCACGCGCTGAACCTTCGTCAACCGCAGGTCTTCGATCGCCGCGCGGGCGCGGTTCACGATCGTGACGAAACCGGGCAGATCCTTCTCCGCTCGCAACCCTGAAACCTCACGCCGCACGAGCGCGACGAGGGTACGGCGAGGCAGATCACATTCGCCGAGGGCTTGCACGATTTTGTCCACCGATGCAATGGCGCGCAGCGGATGAGCAGTCACTGCCCGATCCATATTTTTGGGCTCTTCGCGCGAACGATCTGGCCGATTACCGCGGCACAATTGGTGCGGTGCGTCCGCAAGATTCGCCGCACCTTTGACGAGCGTCGTGGCGGAACGCAGAGCAATAAACCGCCGCTGGTTTGCGCATCGGCAAGGAGGATGCGCAGCTCGTTAGGCGTGTCGTTCCAATCCACGATGGCCTTCGCAGTTTCAAGGTTCTGACGCGTGCCGCCGGGCACGCAGTCCTTCGCGATGAGCGCGAGAATTTCCGGCGAGATCGCGGGCACCGCTGCTGCTGTGATCTCGGCCGCGACGCCGCTGGCACGACACATCGAAGCGAGATGGCCGAGCAGGCCGAACCCGGTGACATCGACCGCAGCGCGAATTAAACCGGTTTCGCCGAGCTCCGCGCCGACTGAGTTCAAACTGCTCATCAGCCGGATCGCCTTCTTCGCGAGCGCGGCGCTCGTCAGGCCGCGCTTGATGCCGGTCGTTGCGATGCCGGTGCCCAGCGGCTTTGTCAGGACGAGCAGGTCGCCCGGTCGTGCGTCGGCATTGGTCAGCATGCGATTTGGCCTAACGAGTCCGGTGACGGCGAGCCCGTATATCGGCTCCGGGTTGCGAATGGTGTGACCACCGATGATCGCGCAGCCGGCTTCCTTCGCTTTCCCCGCGCCGCCGCGCAGGATCATCGCGATCGTCTCCGGCGGCACGAGATCGGTCGGGATTCCCATAATGTTCAACGCGGTAAGCGGACGCCCGCCCATCGCATAGACATCGGAGAGCGCGTTCGCCGCCGCGATTTGCCCGTAGGCAAACGGGTCGTCGACGATCGGCGTGAAGAAATCGACCGTCTGCACGAGGGCGCGATCGCGCGACAGCCGATACACACCGGCATCGTCCGCGCTCGCGGAGCCGACGAGCACATTCGTGTCGTCCATTTTCGGAAGCTGCCGCAAAACTTGCGACAAGGCCTGCTGGCTCAGTTTCGACGCTCACCCGGCCGCGGATGAGAGCGACGTGAGCTTACGAATTTGCTCGCGCGACATCTGCGATCACCTCCTTTCGCGGATCACCGCTGAGGCGGAGAGGATAGGAATCGAACCTACCCCGGCCCGCAGAACGGGCCGACAACGGTTTTGAAGACCGCGAGGGCCACCAGGCACCCTTCACTCTCCGGGAGAGTCGTGCGTCAGGCGCTTGCCTTGACCTGTTCGGCAAGCGCGGCGAAATCGGGCCACTCCCCGGTGTGGAGTTTCGAGTGGATGAGTTCACCGTTGAGGGAGACTTCGAAGGCGCCACCGCCGGATGGAATTAGCTTTGGATTCACGCCTGCGGTTTCACGAATCAGAGCCGCCAAACTGGCAGCTTTCGGTTCGTAGTTTCAGACCGTGCAGTATTCGATCGTGACCTGTGCTTTCACGTGCAGCTCCTTCCGGTGCGTACCGTATGGGCAGACCGCAAATGTGTCGAGGCGAACAGTCGGTTTCCGATAATGCGGCGCGATCTGGAAGTCTCCACAAGGCACGAGCACGATTCGAATAGCGCGTTACCATCAACTCGTGAAGGTTGGGCGGCTTTACATCTCTGCTGGCCATAATTTCTTTGCCATCCGCACGTCAGCAGCATCCAAGAGCGGTGAGATAGATATCGGTCCGCTGCGCTTTCGGCAGAACAGCGTCGCCAGACAACAACGGAAGAGCACGGGCAGGAATGCGTTCCCGCCGAAGATGTCGCTGATCGCGAGCTTGTAATCGCCAAGCTTTACCGAAGCGAGCCCAGTCGAGACTTCGGGCAGCGCCGTTGCCGCGACGAGCACGGTCGCGCCGAAGAGCACGCCGCTGATGCCGATATGTTTCGCGATCGCATCCCACCTAAGTTCGAAAGCAATGCCGCGAGCCAGAGTGACAATCGCTCCGGCGATGAAGATGATCAGAGTGCGTGAGGTGCCGTGGCCTTTCGCCGTGGCGTGTTTTTCCTTCTGCTCCTTCGCGTGGCCGCGGGTCTTCTCCTGACCGCCGGGTGCACCGCCGCCGGCGTGCCAGGGCAGCCCGCTTCGCGCTTTGCCGATGAGAAACAAGCCGACGATCCACACGATCGCGATGCCAACGCCGGCTGGTGTCATGCGCGCCCGATCAAGGTCGGCGGAAGTTCATGTCCGAGAATCGCGAGCAATAACACTGGCTGATTCTGGCGCGGAGCGCCACGTTAGGCACGACCGACCAGCGCGGCTGGTATGGAGAACGCCGACGGCGAAAAGTGCTAGTCCGCTGCAATCTCCTGTAGAATTCTGACGAAAGCGTCCGGAGGATGCGCGCCTGACAGAATCGGTACCCCGTTCAGCACGAAGAGCGGGACTCCACTGATGCCGAAAGCATGGCCGCGTTCCTCTTCTCTTCGTACGTCGGCTACGCCGTCACCACCCCCAAAAAACCTCATCGTTTCGTCGGGCACAAGGCCGACGCGCGCAGCAATGCCAACGAGAATGTCGCGTTGGCCGACATCGAGCCCTTCAGTGAAGTAGCTGTAAAACAGAGCATCAGCGAGTTGGTCCTGCCGGCTACTGTCCTTCGCCCACCACAACAAGCGATGGCCGTCGAATGTATTCGGCGTTACATGCACGCGGTCAAAGTTGAACTCGAGCCCGACATCCGCGCCGACTGCCGCCACCTCGCGATCCATCGCGGCGCGGAGCGCCACGGCAGCGTCATCACAGCTTCAACGTCGTCGCGTCTCGACTTTGAATACGCCGTGTTGCTCCAGAACGTCACCGTGCCTCGTCCGGAACCGAATCCACGTTGGTCCCTGCTTCAGTATCGAAGCTTCGTGATGCGAACTGTCGTGCGAACTGTCGGGGTCAGCGCTTACTATCGACACAACAGCACGGTCCTCGGCATCTCCGCGTCTTCTTTTCCAGTATCGATAGTAAGCGTTGACCCCGACCGACCCCCGACAAACTCGCGAGAGGCGCGACAACGCGCAACGGATCAGAACGGCTGATTGCCGTTACCGCCGCGTTTCTCCTGCAGTTCATAATAGATCGACTGCATGACGATTTTGCCGTCGCGGATCACGAAGGAGTCTACGCCGTGGTCGGCGCGCGCGCGCTCGGTTTCGGCACGCCACTTCAGCAGCGCGTACTCGCCTTCGGTCTGAATCGAAAGATATCCGAATTTCGCGCCCGGCACCTGCTGCCAGAGCTTCTCGGCTGAGTCTCGTAGCGCGTCGTGCCCCTGGTGTACACCCGATTCGCACAGCAGGACGACATCCCGGGAATAGTTCGATTGCAGATCTTCAAGCAGACAGCCGGCACCTCGGCGTTTCAGGTGATCGTCGAGGACTTCGCGGGTCGATCGTGGCATAGATCGCGATTCAGTGGCGGAACTCACTTTCGACTTGCTGGCGCTCGTCGGCTTCCCTTTGCGTTTCGTGTTGGCCATCTTCTTGAGCTGATTCTCACTCATCGTGCTGGCCATGCTCTTCGATGCGCCGCGTAACGCCCCCTTCGGTCTATCACCGCGTTTTGCCGCAAGCGCCGCGCCGGCCAGCATCTGCTGTTTCTTGGATTTCGCTGGCATAATAATCTTTCGACACTCGTCACCGGAGCGGCCTTGTGGCGGCTCGTCCGGCGTA
>DATHXZ010000024.1:0-1740 GCA_035459405.1 Chthoniobacterales bacterium | reverse complement strand
GAACACCACCAGTCGTCGGCACACAGCCGGGCGCACCATTGACGGTGAGAATCCCCACGGTGAGTTTCGGTGCGGTTCCGGTGAGCGGTTCCGGTGCCATTATCGAGCGGCTGCGGGAGGTGGTGATTCGCGACGTCACAGGTGGCCAGGGTGCGGGCGTCTATAATCTCACCATTCAGAACAACCGGTTGCTTGGGCGCCGCGGCTTCGACATTAGCTTTACGGCAGCAGATGGCTCGCCCATCAACTCTGTGACCGTTCCGCCAGGCGGAGAAACTTCGTTCTTTGTCCGGACGGTCGCTGATGGGCGCGTCCTGACCGACAATCCGGGTGAGTTCCAGTGGTATGTCACTGCGACCGCTGCGTCCGGCGACACGCTGCGGATGCCGTTCTACTACCGTGCCGTTGCGGCGGTGCCCGGCATTCCTGCGCAGTTGCAAAACATCTCGACGCGGCTGCGCGTGCAGACCGGCGACAATGTTGGGATCGCGGGATTTATCGTCACCGGCAGCGATCCTAAGCGCGTGGTCGTCCGCGGTATTGGTCCTTCGCTGCGGGCGGATGGCGGCGAATTTCCGGGGCGACTCGAAGATCCGACGCTGGAGCTCTTCGACCAAAACGGCAACTTCATTGTCGGGAACGACAACTGGAGAGATTCGCAACAACAGGCCATTCAGCAGAGTGGCCTCGCACCAGAAGACGACCGCGAATCCGCGATTCTTCGTACGCTCACTCCAGGCATTTACACCGTCGTGCTCCGCGGCAAGGCGGAGACCACGGGTGTGGGATTGGTCGAGGCCTACGATATCGAGACAAGTGATAATTCCAAGCTCGCGAACATCAGCACGCGCGGCTTTGTCGATACCGGCGAGGACGTGATGATCGGCGGTTTGATCGTCGGCCCGGCAGAGCGGGATAGCACTCGCGTGATGGTTCGCGCCATTGGTCCGAGTCTCGCCGCCAGAGGCGTGGCGGGCGCTTTACAGGACCCAACGATCGCGCTGCACGATGCGAACGGCGCCGCCATTGCGGCGAACGACAACTGGAAAGAGAGCCAGCAGGCCGACATCGAGCGAACTAGCATCCCGCCGCCCGACGACCGTGAGTCGGCCATCGTGCGTGTCCTCCCTGCGGGGATTTACACCGCGATCGTTCGCGGCCAGGGAAACAGCACGGGCGTGGGGTTGGTCGAAGCATACAATCTCGGCGCGCCGTAAAAGGCAGAACGTTCAACGTCCAACGTTCAACGTTCAACGTTCAAAGGCAGAGAAACGCGAGCCCGGCGTCTCTTAGGTCGACGTTGGATGTTGAACGTTGGACGTTGGACGTTTCTGATCACCTGCGGATTCTGATGAGGTACTCGCGCTGATGCAGGTGAAGGTATCGACTGCGTTACTTTCGAAACCAGCCTGGCGAGGCGCTCGCCTACGTTTCAGATAAGGAGCTTCACGCCGCGTTAGCGCCGTTTCTCCACAGGCTCATCACACGGAATACTATGGAAACAAATCGCCCTTCACGAGACCGGTTCATTGCTCCGCGCGTCTTCTTCGCTTTTGCATTTTGCTCAGCCGGCCTGTTCCTGGCGACGCTGAGTCTCGCGGCAACATCGCCGTCCGGCAGCTGGTCGATCGTCGCATCGCCGAACGCCACCGCCACAAACTCGAACGAACTGGCGGGCGTCACCTGCGTGTCATCGCAGGACTGCTGGGCGGTGGGACACTATCGCGATGCGGACAATCG
>DATHXZ010000023.1:0-3677 GCA_035459405.1 Chthoniobacterales bacterium | reverse complement strand
CGCGCAAAGCCGAAGGTCACTCTCCGGCGCAACCGCACGGACTCGCCGCGCAACTGATCCGATACGATCCCAGCGGGAAGTGCCAGTGGTAGCCGAGCCTTAGACGAGCTGTTCTGCTGCGCACCGCTCCACGTCGGTGCTCGTAAACGTGTGCACGTCGGTATCGGGCACCACCGAGATCAGGAGAAACAATCTCCGCAACGCCCCCCAACACACGGCAGCGGCCACGATTGGAACTAGATAAACAAACCACCCGCCGACATTGATGAGATTGATTTCCCTGAACACGTGCTCGTAGCGCTTGCGGAGACGCACGAAGTCTGGGTCCTGATACTCGGTGATTAGCATCACGCGGTGTTCAAGCCGCCGGCGAAACGATTCGTCGGTGCTGTTGCGCTTGTTGACAGCGAGGGCGAACGCGAAATCGAAGTCGCGCATGTGAGCAAGCGTCGAATTCAGCGACTCTTCAAACAGGCGAATCGCCTTGCGGTTTAGCACCACTCCCTTCGTTGCCGCGAGGTTGCGCAGTTCGTCTCGAATTCGGAACAGTTTATATCGTGCGCCGAGCCGCAACGAAGGAGCAACAGCAGATTCGTAAGCCCAGTGGAAGAGCCCGAGTGAAAACAGCAAAATAAATAAAAAAGTCATGAGTGCTTGTCGCTGCTAGGCAACTCTTGCTCGCCAACGCGTTCCTGCTGAAGCTGCCGCTTCTCGTCGGTCACGCGCTTCATCTCGGTGTGATGAATCCGCCTGAGATATCGGACGTTCATACCCCAACCAGTGACCGCAGCCACGGCGAGTATATACCCCCAACCCCAGCGCTCGCCAAGTCCTTTCCATAGTGCGGGAACGTACGCCTCTGGCGTCCTTAGAAGCATCACGAGTACCAAGAAGAAAATACAGGCTGGGATAAACAGCCCTTTGTTCATCGCCGCGATAAGCACGTTGCCAATGGTGCGCCACATGCCTGACCAGGAGGCGCTGACCTTGTCGGATGCGCGGGTCAAAGCAGTAGATTTGGTGTTCTTCGGCACAGCTGAGTCTCAATCAGACTTACCCCGCGACGGAAGTCAAAACGCGGACTCCTGAAGTGCGAAGCGAATGCACAGCGGTGGGCAGCCAGGTTTACACGCGGCGGAAATCAACGCACACCCCTCGTCAGCAGCGTTCATTTTAACACCATAAGATCGAATCTCTCGCGCGAACGGAGCGCCTGAAGCTGCTATATTGACGACCAATGTTCGAGATCAAGCAGAAGGACAAACAGACGGAGCGTGCGCTCCTCATCGGCGCCTACACCGACAGTTCCAAGAAAGCCGACGCGCAAAACCTCCTCGATGAGCTCGAGGAGCTGGTCGACACCCTCGGCATTCCGGTGATCGAGCGGAAGCTGGTGCATCACCGCGAGAACCACGCCCGCTATCTCATCGGATCCGGCAAAGCTCAGGAGCTGGTCGACTTCGCAAAGGAGCACGAGTGCGATGTGCTCATCTTCGACAACGAGCTGAGTCCTTCGCAGCAGCGCAACTGGGAAGAGCTCGGCGGCATGACTGTGGCCGACCGGCAGGAGATCATCCTCGATATCTTCGGCGCTCGTGCGCAAACGCGGGAAGCGCGCATCCAGGTGGATCTCGCCCGCATGCAATACTCACTCCCGCGGCTCACGCGTGCGTGGAGTCACCTAGGCCAGCAGGGCGGCGGGATCGGTGCGAAGGGCGAAGGCGAAAGCCAGCTGGAGCAGGATAAACGCAAGATCCGTCTCCAGATTGATCGGTTAAAGCGCGAGCTGGAGGAAGTTCGTAGCGCACGCGCCACCCAGCGGAAGGACCGCAAACGCGCGCCCGTGCCGAACGCCGCCATTGTCGGCTACACGAACGTAGGCAAATCGTCGCTGCTACGGCGGCTCACTGGCGCGGAGGTGTTCGTCGAAGACAAGCTCTTCGCCACGCTCGACACGACGACGCGCAAGATCGCCTTGCCGAACAAACAGCCTTTGCTGCTGACCGACACCGTTGGTTTCGTGCGCAACCTGCCGCACCAGCTCGTCGAGGCTTTTAACGCCACCCTCGAAGAAGCTGCGCTTTCCGATTTCCTCATCCACGTGCTCGACGCCTCGGCCGAGCAGGTGATGGAGTTCTACAACACGACCATGCGCGTGCTTTCGGATCTCGGCGCGGACACGAAGCAGATGCTCGTAGTCTTTAACAAGATCGACAAAGTCGCCGATGACGCCTACGCGCTGCCCTCGTTGCGGCGCCACTTCCCTGATGCGGTGTTCGTCTCGGTGCAGACCGGCGACGGCATGACTGAGCTCATCGAGCGCATCTCCGAATTTGTCGCGCGCGGCACGATGAGCGTTGACCTGGTGTTGCCCGCTGCACGCGCCGATCTCGTCGCGCGGCTGCATCGCGATGGCACCGTGCACAACGTGAAATACGAAGCGGAATTCACGCGCGTAACGGCGACCATTCCGACCCGCGCACTCGAGACATTCGCGCCATTTCTTCCTGAGCCGAGCGAAGCAACGGACAGCGCGATCCGCGCGTCCGCGGAATAGCGCCAAGCCAATGGGACAGACACATCCACCCGAGTTGCCGATTCTCGGTGCGCTCACCGCAGGCACGACGCAGCGGCACAACGTGGCTTTGCCCGGCTCATTGCTGAACGACGAGCCGCGTTCAGTCATCACCGTCACAGGTGCGAAGCCCGGCCCAGTGCTGTTCGTCGGCGCGGGCGTTCACGGCGGCGAATATCCGGCAATCGAAGCGGTGATCCGTCTCGCGAACTCACTCGATCCGAAGAGCCTCACGGGCACGGTGATTTTCATGCCGGTGCTGAACCTGCCCGCGTTTCGTCAACGCACGCCGTTCGTCTGCCCGATCGATACCGTAAACCCAAATCGCGTTTTCCCCGGCGACCGGAACGGCAGCTACAGCGAACAGATGACGCACGCCCTCATCAACGAGTTTGTCGCGAACTCGGACGCTTATCTCGACCTGCACGGCGGCGACATTCCTGAGGCGCTGGTCCCGTTCAGCATCTGCCGCGGAGGCGACGACCAGGTAGACGCGAAGTCAAAGGAACTCGCAATGACGTTTGGCTTGCCGTACGTGCTGGCGGTCAACCGGCCGGTGCAACCGGCGAAAGGTTCGTCGAGCTATGTCGCGGCTGCCGAACGCGGCGTGCCTGCGGTGCTCGCCGAGGCGGGGCAATTCGGGCAGCTGCAGGAAAATGCGGTCGACTTGCTCGTGAATGGCGTCCGACGCGTGATGGCGCATCTCGGCATGGCGACAGCTGATGTTCCGCCAGTGGATAAGCCTGAGCTTCTCACTTCCTTTGAATGGCTCTACGCCACCCACGCTGGGATGTTTTACTCGAACGTCGCCGCCGGCGATTTCATCGAGCGTGGCTAGGAAGTCGGGCGCATCGGATCGCTCTTCGGCGACACGCTCGAGACGCTGAGCGCTCCCGTCAGCGGCCGCGTTCTTTTCCTGACGATTAACCCTTCCGTAGCCGCGAACGGGCTGCTGATGGGCATCGGCGTCGCTGAGTAGCGAGCGGCCGGATCGGCATCCCAATTCCCGCTACCCCGCAGAACGCAGCGCCCGCGAAGCGGCCGCAGATTCCGCATAGTTTTGCTGGAGGCGCGCGGCAGGGCCGTTCTACTCTGCCCGCGG
>DATHXZ010000022.1:0-1908 GCA_035459405.1 Chthoniobacterales bacterium | reverse complement strand
CAATCGCGGCGATGAATCGCCAAGCTGATCCAGGGCCGCGAGCGCATGAGCTTCACGCAAACCTTCATCTACCTGCTCGCCGCCGTTCTCTCCGTGCCGCTTGCGAAGCGGCTGGGGCTCGGATCGGTGCTCGGCTATCTGCTCGCCGGCGTGGCCATAGGGCCTTTCGGTTTCGGGTTCGTTGGCACGGATGGCGAAGAGTTGATGCACGTCGCGGAGTTCGGCGTGGTGATGATGCTGTTCCTCATCGGCCTCGAGCTTCGACCCGCGATGCTGTGGCAAATGCGCGGGCCGGTTCTGGGACTCGGCGGCGCGCAGGTTATCGGGACGACGGTGGCTGTCGCGATCATCGCGGGGTGGTTCGGCTTGTCGTGGCAGGTGGCGATCACGATCGGGTTCGTGATCGCGATGTCGTCCACGGCGATCGTGCTGCAGTTGCTGAACGAAAAGGGTATCGCGCGCACCAGCGGCGGGCGGGCGGCGTTCTCCGTTCTCTTATTTCAGGACATTGCAGTGATCCCCATCCTGGCGGTCCTGCCGTTGCTCGCAACGTTCCCGCCCGCCGGCGGCGGCCACACCTCTGCGAGTGCGATCGGTCACCTGCCGGCGTGGCAGGCTGGCGTGGTGATGCTCGCGGCAGTGGCTGCGGTGATCATCGCCGGGCGGTTCTTTCTGCGGCGGATCTTCCGCTGGGTGGCAGCTTCGCAACTGCGTGAGATTTTCACCGCAACGGCGCTGCTGCTCGTCGTGGGCATTGCGCTTTTGATGCAGAAGGTCGGCCCGTCGCCGGCGCTCGGCGCGTTTCTCGCCGGGGTGGTGCTTGCGGAAAGCGAGTACCGGCACCAGCTCGAAACAGACATCGAGCCGTTTAAAGGTCTGCTACTCGGCTTGTTCTTCATCGCCGTAGGCGCGGGCATCGACTTCAGGTTGATCGCCGGTCAGCCGAGTACCGTCGCTGCCCTCGTGGTCGGCGTTCTCGTGGTGAAGTTCGCTGTGCTGCTCGCGCTGAGCCGCTACTCGAGACTGGAGCCGACACAGCGGTATCTGTTTGCATTCGCGCTCGCACAGGGCGGCGAGTTTGCTTTTGTCCTTTGCTCGTTCGCGGCGCAGAACGGCGTTCTCACACCCGATGTCTCGAATCTCCTCATCGCCTCGGTGGCGCTCACGATGGCCGCGGCGCCGGTGTTGTTTACGATCAACGACCGGCTCGTTCAGCCACGATTCGCCAGCGTGCTTCGGGAGCGCGAGCCGGACGAGATCGACGAACGCGACAATCCCGTGCTCGTGGCCGGTGTCGGCAGGTTCGGCCACATCGTTGCGCGCCTCATGCGCTTGAATGGCTTCGGCACGACGGTCCTCGATCACGATGCGGAACAGGTCGAGACACTCGGGCGCTTCGGCATCAAATCTTACTACGGCGATGCGACGCGGCTCGACCTGCTTCGAACCGCCGGCGCCGAACGCGCCAAGCTCTTCGTCATCGCAGTCGACCAGGAGGAGCAGGCGCTCCGCATCGTCGACCTCATCCACGAGAACTTCCCGAACCTGCGCATCCTCGCGCGGGCCACGAGCCGGCAACACTCCTACGAACTGCTGCGCCGCGGCGTGCACGATGTGTATCGCGAGACGTTCGGCAGCGCCGTCGACCTGAGTGTGGATGCGCTGCAGGCGCTGGGGATGCCGGAGGAGCGAGCGTTGCGCGCGGCGCAAATCTTTCGTGAACACGACAACGCGTCGGTGCGCGAGATGGCGGACGTCGATGAGAACGACATGAAGCGCTACGTCTCGATGGCACGGCTCCATATCTCGAACCTCGAGAACGCGCTCGCCGCCGATCGCGAACTCGAAGCCGCCGCGGAGCAGGCGCTGGCCGAGGAATCGGCTCGAAGCGACTCGCCTGCGGAGCTG
>DATHXZ010000021.1:0-4283 GCA_035459405.1 Chthoniobacterales bacterium | reverse complement strand
CGGACACTCCAGCCGCTCGCCGCGAGCCGCGAGCGCGCTTCCGCGTAGTCACACCTCGCAAGTTCCGCGACCAACCGCGTCGCGCGATCGCGCAGCTTCTCGTTCGACGCGACGACATCGATCATCAGATTGCCGCGCACTTTGCCGAGCATCACCATCGCGCCCGTGCTGATGATGTTCAGTGCGACCTTCGTCGCCGTGCCGGCTTTCAGACGCGTCGACCCAGTTAGCAGCTCAGGGCCGGTCGCGAGATCAATCTCCACGTCGCACACTTCGTCACGCGTGTGTTCCGGATTACACGTCAGCAGGATCGTCTTCGCCCCAACTTCCCGCGCACGCGCTAACGCACCGAGCACAAACGGCGTACGCCCACTCGCTGCGATCCCGCAGACGACGTCGCGAGCCGTCACGTTGCGAGCGTTGAGCGCGAGTGCTCCCGCGCCGCGATTGTCCTCCGCGCCTTCGGCGCTGCGATACAGGGCAGTCACGCCACCCGCGATGACCGCCTGCACGAGCTCAGGGGAGGCGCCGAACGTCGGCGGAATCTCGCTCGCATCTAGCACGCCGAGGCGGCCACTCGTTCCCGCGCCGACATAGAACAGGCGTCCGCCAGCTTTCAACGTCGACGCGACAAGCTCGATCGCTTTGCCGAGCTCACGCGAGCGTTCGCGCAACGCCGCCGTAACGAATTCCTCCTCGTCCGCGAACAGCGCAGCAACCTCGGTGGCAGAAAGCTTGTCGAGATTCGCCGACCGCGGATTCCGCTGCTCTGTCGGCGCCGCCGCAAGACGATGATCGCATTGCCACGCTGGCGACCCGTTATTGAACGGCACGGCGTCAGCCGCTCCTGTCGCGAGCCATGCGGCGCCGAAGTCCGGTGGACGCTCGGTGACCGCAACGCGTGAATGCGGTGACAGATTGATCAGCTCGCGCTCGAATGCTTCGGCGTACGCGCGGCAGCTCTGGAAAAGGCTGCCGATCAGCTTCACGTCTGGAGCTTCGAACCCGAGGCGCCGCGCAACAGCTTCGGTGTACTCAGCCAGCACACGCGCTGCGCCATTAAGAATCTCGAGCATGCGCCCGTCGCCCTCCTCCGCAGCCGCCACGACAATCGGCGCCAGGCTCGCGACCTCCATCTTGCCCGCCGCCTGTACCCATCGCACCAGTTCATCGAGGCTGTTCAGACACAACGCCTGCAGAATCTGCGATGCCGCCTCCGTCTTGCCGCCGCGCAGATCGAAATCGCGCAGCAGAAGACGCAAAGCTTGCACCGCGAGATAATAGCCGCCGCCCGCATCGCCGAGGATGTGGCCCCAGCCGCCGGCCTTCTCGATGCGTTCACCGCGCCGGCCAGTGACGGATGATCCGGTTCCCGCGTTTACCACGATCCCATCGCGATTTCCGAGCGCGGCCGCCAAGCCTGAATCACGGTCACTTCCAGTGACGGCCTGCGCATTCGGCCACGCTTCCGAGCAGAGCGTCGCGAGCGCGCGTCGGTCTTCGGTCGTGACGCATCCGGCGAGGAAAACACCCACGCGGACAACCGCCGCCGGGAGGGCTCCGAAAATTGCCCGCAGCTGATCGGTGGTTGAGAGCTGGAAGTTGGAGGCCGGCAGCGTGCCGCGATCGACGACGGTGAGTACGTCCGACTTTCGCTCGACGAGCATCCAGGCGGTTTTCGTGCCACCGCCCTCGACACCTAGAATCCGCTCCGCTGCCATCGCCGACCTACAGTGAACCAGCACGTGCGACTTGTCGCGCTGTAGCCGGGGATGCCATCCGCGGCTGGCCGAACACGCTGCCGTTGAAAAACGCGATCAGATGCCTCGTCTGATACCAGCCGGGGACAGCGTCCCCGGCTACAATATTGCTGGGTGGCGCGCGGTTTGTATGCTGCCGCATGGGTTCGACAACGGCTTCTGCCGCCACGCGCGCGGGTGAGTTGCGGCAGCAGATCGAGGAGCACAATCGGCGCTACTACCAGGAGGCTGCGCCGGCGATCAGCGACCGCGAATACGACGAGCTCTATCGCGAGCTGCGCGATCTCGAGCAGCAGCACCCGGAACTCGCCACTCCAAATTCACCGACGCAGAAAACCGGCGAGGCACCGCTGACCGCCTTCGCGCAGGTCACGCACCGCGCGCCGATGCTGAGCCTGGACAACACGTATTCGGAAGAAGAGGTCGCGGAGTTCTACACCCGTCTGCAGCGGCTCCTGCCGGGCGAGCCGATACCGGTGGTGATCGAACCGAAGGTAGACGGCGTTGCTGTGTCGCTGCTTTACGAAAATGGCAGATTGAAATACGCAGCGACGCGCGGAGACGGGAGTGTCGGCGACGACATCACGCAGAATGTACGGACGATTCGCGCTGTGCCAACCGTGCTGAAAAGCGCCGCGCCGCGCGTGCTCGAGATCCGCGGTGAAGTTTACATGGAGAAGCGCGGGTTCGCGCAGCTGAATGAAGCGCGCATCAAGGAGGGCCTGCCGCCGTTCGCAAATCCGCGCAACTCAGCCGCCGGCTCTCTGAAGCAGCTGGATCCCGCGATCACCGCTCAGCGACCGCTCGGGATCATCCTATACGGAACGGGCGTCGCCGAAGGGGCAGAGCTTTCGCGGCACTCCGATCTGTTTCCGCTGCTGAAGAAGCTCGGCGTTCCAACGGCGGAACGTTGGTGGAGCGCACAATCAGTGGATGCGATTCTCAGCGCAATCCGCGAGCTCGATGCGATCCGGCGCGACTTCGTCTACGAGACAGACGGGGCCGTTGTAAAAGCCGACAGCTTCAAGCAACGCGAGGCGCTCGGGTTTACCGCGAAGTCGCCACGCTGGGCGATCGCCTACAAATACGCCGCCGAACGCGTTGAGACGCGGCTGCACGACATCCTCATCCAGGTTGGTCGGACCGGTGTGTTGACGCCGGTCGCCGCGCTCGAGCCGGTCACCGTCAGCGGCAGCACCGTGGCGCGCGCCACGTTGCATAACGCCGCGGAGATTCAGCGAAAGGACATCCGCATCGGCGACATCGTCGTGATCGAGAAAGCAGGCGAAGTGATTCCAGCGGTGATCAGCGTGCGCGCCAACTTACGGAACGGCTCCGAACGCGAGTTTCAAATGCCGACGGACTGTCCGGAATGCGGCAGCATTGTGCAGAAAGACGAAGGGCAGGTCGCGATCCGTTGCGTAAACGCGCAGTGTCCTGCGCAGGTCCGTCGGCGGATTGAGCACTTCGCATCGCGCGGCGCGATGGACATCGAGGGGCTTGGCGAAGCCATGGTCACGCAGCTCGTGAAGAGCGATCTCGTGCACGATTACGCTGACATTTACAGCCTCGACGCAGAGAAACTCGCGAAGCTCGAACGCGTTGGTGAGAAGAGCATTCGCAATCTGCTCGACGCGATCGAAAGGAGCAAAGCGCGGCCGCTCTGGCGGTTGATCTTCGCGCTCGGCGTTCTGCATGTCGGCGTGACATCGTCGCGCGCGTTAGCAAATCACTTCCGCAGCATGGAACGGCTGATGAACAGCTCCGTCGATGAACTGCAACAAATCCCGGACGTCGGCGAGGTCGTCGGCGCGAGCATTCACGCGTTCTTTCAGGAACCGGCGAATCGCGACGTGATCGCGCGGCTCGCGGCCGCGGGTCTGCAGACGATGGATGACGAACCGGCATCGTCAGGAGACGCAGCAGCGTCGCCATTCGCAGAAACGACATGGGTGATTACCGGAACGCTCTCTCAACCGCGCGATGAGATCGCCGAAACGATCATCGCGCGTGGCGGCAGAGTCAGCGGCAGTGTGAGCAAGAAGACGAGCTATGTGCTCGCAGGCGAAGAAGCCGGGAGCAAGCTCGAGAAGGCGAAGAAGCTCGGCGTGCGGGTGATCGACGAGGCAGAGTTTCGCCGGATGCTTCAGTAGCTGGAGCGCGATACTCTGTCATCGCGACGGTGATCGGAGACATGCGACGACAGAGCGTCGCGCTCCACTACGGCCGGCCGAGCGTCATCGGCGAAGCGATCTTCGCGGGTCGCTGCGCTGCCGGATGGAAGTCGGCTTCAACTGTGAAGGTCAGCTTTTCCTCGCCGCGTTGAACCACGATCGGCACTTTGTCGCCGGCGGTGATGAAGAACGAGGCGTCGATTACATCTTCCGGCTCGCGCACGGCCGTGTTGCCGACTTGGAGGAGGATGTCGCCTGGTTTTGCGCCGCTGTCGGCAGCCGGCGTATCGGGCATGATGTCCGTGAACTGTGCGCGCGAGCCTTCTACTTCGCGCGGCGCCGGCGCTAC
>DATHXZ010000020.1:0-5790 GCA_035459405.1 Chthoniobacterales bacterium | reverse complement strand
GGAGGACGATTACAACCGCCAGCACAGCGAATGTATTCCAGATCGCCAGTGCGATGAATCCAAAGAATATCGCTACTGGGATGATCGTGAGGAGGACGGCGACGCCGAGGCGTGAAGCAACCCTGCCGGTGATGAACAGCTGCGCTACGATCGTGAGGCTCTGCACGACCCAATCGATCCGCGCAAAAACGCTCGTGCGCGTCTGCGTGTCCGCGAAGGCGGCCTCAACGAGCCGCAACTGTTCAAAGTAAAGGAACGTGTTGGCTGTCGCGAGCAGAACGACGTAAGCGGCAATTCCGAGCAGGTAACGGGAGCGCAGCACGATCGTGACTCCGGCAAACGGATTGCCGCCGAGCGCGCGATCGCGGGGTTGCCCATGAGCTTCCGCGCGGTCGTGCCGAGACTCGGGAGCACTTTTCCAAAGCCGAATCAGGATGGCCTGCAGAATGAGGGCGAGGCCAAAGAGCGCCGCGCCGACGAAGAGAATGCCGCCGTTCCCGATCGCCCGCGCACTGAAATCGGTAAAGAGCGGCCCTACGAGCGCACCCGCGGTCCCGCCCGCGGCGATCACCGGGAATAGACGCTTCGCTTGTCCGGAATCGAAAAGCTCCACCATGAAGCTCCAAAACACCGAGACCAGAAAGAGGCTGAGGACACTGATGAAGACGTAGAAGAACTGCCCGACCGCGACGCTTTTTGGGTTGGCTTGCAGGACGGCGCCGACTGTCGCGAGCGCGACCGCCACGAAGCCGTAGATCAGTGGCAGAAAAACGCTCCGCCGGATCTTTGCGACGATCGCTCCGTAGATGGGAACGATCGCCAATGATGCGATCCAGGTGGCGAGCCAGAGGTTCGCCACGCGATCGCGACCGAGAATCGTGCCGACGGTTTCTCGCACCGGTCGCACGGCGAAATACCCGCCGAGCACGCCGAAAAAGAGAAAGAACGCGATGAGCACGATTGGCACTTCGCGCCGCTCGACTGATGTAAGCGTCGAGAATAGCCGACCTGCTAACGACCTGCGGTCAGAGCTATCTGCAGCCTTCGGCATTCTCTCAGCGGTTCAGGGCAAGGCACCAGAAGCTCGCGCGTGCGCTCACGTTTCGGAACCGTGGCTCTGCCGTGTGCCGAGCACAACCGGCCCTACGCCGGCTTCTCGCGCTTGTGCCAGGCCTCGAGCACTTCCTTCTCGCGCTCGGGCTTCAGGCCTGCTTTCAGCTGCGTCTGCCTATCGGCCGGCAGGGTCTTGAACCACGCGCGCGTGTCGCGCGCTGTGTCTGCTAGCGGCCGAAAGGTGAGGCCTTTCGCGAGCGCTTTAGCGATGCTCGTCCGGCCCATCCCGCCCATCTCACCTTGCGGCGGGATCCACGTCGGCATGTCGGACCATGGCGCGACCTTTTGCTGCTCGAGGAACTCCGCGTTTGCCCAGGTGAAGGTGGCGTTGCTGTTCAGCGCACCCTTGATTCCGTCGAGCATCTCGCCGATGCCAAGCGGCTTCGCCGGGCCGGTCGCGTTGTAGATTCCCGTCTCGCCGTTCTCGACCATTCGGATGGTCCACTCTGCGATCTCGCGCGCATCGATGATCTGCACTGGATCGCGCGGATTGCCAGGCGCGAGCACTTCGCCGCCGCGGTCGATCCGCACAGGCCAGTAGGTGAAGCGATCTGTCTGATCGTTAGGCCCGACGATGAGGCCCGGCCGGATGATCAGAGTTTTGTTCGGGAACCACTTCTCCGCTTCCTGCTCTGACAGTGCTTTCAATGGGCCGTAAAGCTTGAACTCAGAAGCCCGCACGGTATCGATCGTTTCCTTCATCGGATCGGCGCCTTCGTACTTCGCGAGCTCGGCAGTCTCTTCTTTGTCCGGTGCCCTATGCTCCGCGTAGACGGAGATCGTCGAGATGAACACGTAGCGGTCGACGTTGCCCTTCAGGATCTGCGCTGCGTCCCGCACCCACACCGGCAGCATGGTCGGGTTATCGATCACCACGTCCCACTGCTTGCCTTTGAGCGCTTCGAGCTGGCCATTGCGATCGCCGACCAGCTGCTCAACGCCATCAGGAATCTCGCCGCGTTTGGTTTTGCCGCGGTTGAAGACCGTCACCTAATGGCCGCGATCGACAGCATACTGGACCTGGTTCGGACCCGTAAAACCAGTGCCGCCGAGGATCAGAATGCGCAGCGGTTTCGCGGCTTTATCGGCAGCACGCAACGTTGGAAGGCCCAGGCTCATCGCTCCGCCCGTCATTGCTGACACCTGAAGGAACCTGCGTCGAGTGGTGTTCATCGTGAGAAATGGGGCGTCCTTGGCGCGGTCCGATGCATTTGTGACAGGCTGCGCGCTGCTGGTGCGAGCCGCTCCTACGGCGTGAAATCCTGATCCCGCTTCAATCGCGCACAGCACGCGGCGAGCAGGCGCGCGGTGTTCTCGAGGTCTTCCAGCGCGAGCAATTCGTTAGGCGTATGCATGTAACGCAGCGGCACCGACAGCAAACCAGTCGCCATCCCGCCGCGGGAGAGCTGCATCACGTTCGCGTCCGTGCCGGTACCGCGTGCGGCTGATGAAACCTGAACCGGGATACCTTCCGCTTCCGCCGTGGCGAGGATCAGCTCGAAGACGCGCGGGTTGATGTTGGCGCCGCGCGCGACGATTGGCCCGCCGCCTATCTTGAAGTCACCAGCCTTCTTCTTCTCGATACCGGGCGTGTCGGTTCCATGCGCAACATCGAGCGCGATGCCAACGTCGGCTTCGCTCGAAAACGCGCTCGTCGTCGCGCCGCGGAGGCCGATTTCCTCCTGCACAGTGGAGATGCCGATCACGCATGCATCGAACTGCTGGCCGTGCAGCAAACGTAAAACTTCGGTCACGATCCACGTCCCCATTTTGTTGTCGAAGGCCATCGAGACTGCGCGCTCGTTCGCCAGTTCGATGTAGGGCTGGAGGAAAACGCCCGCATCGCCGAATGCGACCAGCTTGAGCGCGTCTGCTTTGCTGGTCACGCCGATGTCGACGTAGAGGTCGTGCATCTTCGGCACCTTCTTGCGGTCATCCTCGTCCATGAGGTGGATCGCTTTGCGTCCGATCACGCCGGGCACCATCCCGCTGCGGGTCATGATCGAGACGCGCTGAGATGTGGCGACGACAGGATCAACGCCGCCGATCGGGTCGACGTGGAGGAAGCCGTCGTCGGTGATGTAGTTAACAATGAAGCCGATCTGATCGCAGTGGCCGGCCAGCATAATGCGCGGCCGGCCTTCGGCGTTACGCGTGCCGAAGACGTTGCCCATCACGTCCGTGCGAACGTTGTCGCACCACGGTCGGATGCGATCGCGCACGAGCTTCTGCACGTTGTGCTCGTAGCCAGATGGGCTCGGGGTTTCGACGAGCTGTTGAAGAAAGGCTTTACTGTCTTGATTCATAGATATGCGAGAGTCGCCGGTCACCATCGCGATGGCAGCACGCGAGTCCAGTGCGATGCAGACTGCGGCCGCGTGCAGCGACGCCCGCTTCCGGAAAAAAGCCAGGAGCGACGGCAGACGCGTATCCATAGTGGTGCCGCGTGTTGCATTTATCCCAGCGCGGTCCACGGATTACCAGATCCCCCCTATGAGCATCCACGTGTTCAAATATCCGCTTCTCTCACTCGGCATCTTCCTCGTCGCGCTGTGCTTTGCCGCGACAGACGCACGGGCCGGCTGGGCGGTGGTCCCGCCGGCTAGCAGCAACGGACGGAGCGACAGCGCTTATGCCGTCACCTGCACCTCGGATTCGGATTGTTGGGCTGTCGGCGACCGCCTCGAAAGCCAGAACGGATTTCCGTATGGGCAGACGTTGATCGAGCGGTGGAACGGAACCGCCTGGACGAGAATTCCTTCGCCAAACACGAGCGCGACGGAAAGCAACGCGCTCGGCGGCGTGGCCTGCACGTCCGCGTCGGATTGCTGGGCTGTTGGATACTACCAGTATGTAGACAACAGCTTCCCCTTTCGGAAGCCCTACCTGCAGACGCTCATTCAGCGCTGGAACGGCACGACCTGGAGCATCTTCCCCTCGCCGAACAGCAGCGCCACGGAAACGAACCGCCTCAATGACGTGACATGCACCTCCGCCTCAGACTGCTGGGCGGTCGGCTACTACACTTTTCGCGACGACAGCCCGGTATTCCCCCAACTCCGCTCCAAAACGCTCATTCAGCGCTGGAACGGCACTGCATGGAACATCGTCGCTTCGCCAGAAACGGGCGGCTCGCAGGCAGTCACTTGTGTTGCCAAGAACGATTGCTGGGCGGTCGGCGGCTCCGTCATCCTGCACTGGAATGGCGCCTCCTGGAGCAGCGTCCCTGAGCCGCGTAACACACCCGAGAACCCCATTTTTCTGAACGACGTGACCTGTACGTCCTCATCGGATTGCTGGGCAGTCGGTGGCCGTTACCTCGCCGAAGAGCAGTTTGAAACGCTGATCGAGCACTGGGACGGTAAGTCTTGGACAGTCGTGCCGTCACCCAATCCGGATCCTGATTCGAGCGGGCTCACCTCGGTGGCATGCTCATCGGCATCAGATTGCTCAGCGGTAGGCGGCTATTTTGACGGCAGGACCAATCGGACTCTGATTGAGCGTTGGAACGGCAAATCCTGGACGATCGTCCCTTCGGCGGATCCGAGCACGCGTATCAACCGCGTGCGTGCGGTGACCTGCCTGTCGAGCAGCTCAGTTTGCTGGGCGGCCGGCGACCAGCTGGACAATGCGAGTGGCGCCAGTCGCGTGTTCTTCCAGCGCTTTACGCCTTCGCCCGCAAGGCTATTGAACATCTCGACACGCGCGCAGGTGCAAACCGGTGAGAACGTGATGATCGGCGGCTTTATCATCACCGGCTCCGAACAGAAGAACGTCCTGTTGCGAGCCATTGGGCCGTCGCTCAGTGGCGTCCCGGGCGCATTGCAAAACCCCACGCTAGAGCTGTTCCAGGGCGACGTGTTCCTCGCCAGCAACGATGACTGGAAGCAGGCGCAGCGCACGGAAATTGAAGCTACAGGCATAGCGCCGTCGAACGACGCGGAGTCTGCGATTCTGCGCAGGCTTGGTCCTGGCAATTACAGTGCGGTCGTTCGTGGAGCGAACAGCCAGACCGGTGTCGCGCTCGTGGAAGCCTATGACCTGGATCAAGGCGCTGGTAACGCGCAGCTGGCAAACATCAGCACACGTGCCTTCGTGCATACTGACGACAAGGTGTTGATTGGGGGCATCATCATTGGTCCGGCCGATGCGGCGAACAGCCGAGTGCTCGTCCGCGCCATCGGTCCTTCGCTCAGTGGCTCAGGCGTGCCTGCTCCACTGCAGGACCCCGCTCGGGCTGTTCGATGGCAATGGCGTTTCCATCGCGCAGAACGACAACTGGAAGGAGACACAGCAGGCGGAGATCGCCGCTACTGGCGTGCCACCCGCCGACGATCGCGAGGCGGCACTGATACAGAAACTGCCGGTTGGTAACTACACCGCGATCGTGCGAGGCCCGGGCGGCTCTACGGGTGTCGGTCTGGTCGAAGTCTACAACTTGCCTCGGTAGGCGAGCAGGGACTGCGGCGTGGCTGTTCACAATGGCTTGGTCGCAGGGATCAATTGCGCTCCACCACCATCGTGATCGGCAGCGGCGAGCGGCCGGATTCCCCGCCGTAAATCGTCAGGCCGCCGATCGGTGGCTTGTCGGCTGGCACGACACAGTGCAGGTAGAATAAGTCCTCGCCGGAATTCGCGAGCACCTGGCGCAGCAGTTCACCTTCGACCGTGGCGTGC
>DATHXZ010000019.1:0-2022 GCA_035459405.1 Chthoniobacterales bacterium | reverse complement strand
CGCGCTTCCTGAGCTGACGCGCGCGGGCAGCGACGATCACTTTATCGATCTGCCGGCAGGCGCCATCGCCTGGGCGGCTGACAAAATCGCGGCTCCCGAGCCGCTCGCCACGCTCGTTAGGCGACTGCTGCGCGGAGTCGCGATCGTGCCGGACCTCGAGACTGCCGTCCGGCTGAAGCGCGGCAATCCGGTGCTCCAGTTCGCGACTCTCGCTGGCGAATTCATCTCAACCGCAGGTGTGATCTTCGGCGGCAGCGCGCCTGTCGCAGCCGAATCGCTGCTCGGTCGCAAGTCACTGATGATTCAAACGGCGGCTGAGATGTCAGGGATCGCGGAGCAACTCGCTGCCACAACCGAGCGCCGTGAGGGCATGCAAGCGCTGGTGCAATTCGCCCGCACAGCTCTCGAGGAAGCGCGAGCGCGGCATCAGGCGGCGCACGTCGCGCAATCTAACTCAGCCGCGCAACTGCTGTTGCTCGGGCACGAGCTGCGAGCGGCTGAAGACCGGCTGCGGCAGCTGCAAACCGAGCGGACAACATTGGAACAACAGATCAGCGTCGCCGATCGCCGCATCGAAGAGCTCGAGCAGGAGCTCACGTCGTTGCGCACGAGTGTCGAAGAACAACACAGCCAGCGGGCAAGCGCGACCGAAGCGAGCGAGCAGGCGCGCATGCAGGAACAGGAGACCTCTGCTGAGTTGCAGGAGCTTCGGCTCGCTGTAGCGACAGAAACGCAGCGCCACGAGCATCTGCTGAGCCAGCGCCAGCCGATGGCTGCACGCGCAGCCGAGCTGGCGGAGATGATCGATGCGCGTCGCGCGGACATCCGCAATTACGAGCGCCGACTCGAAGTGCAGACAATCGAATCCGAGCAGGCAGAAGCTGCGCTCGCCTCCGAGGCAGGAGAGCTCGCCGCCGCCGAGCAGCGGGTCGCCGAAATTTCGCACGAACGCGCGTCGCTACTGGCCGACGTCAACAGCCGCGACGCCGAACTGCGCGCGGTCCGGAATTTACTGAACGAGCTGCACGATGCGCGGGGCAAAGAGCAGGTGCGGCAAACGCGGCTGCAGCTTCGGATCGACAACCTGCTCGAGCACGTCGCCCGTCGCTATCAGCTCGATTTGCGTGAGTTCACGACTGATCACTACGCCTTCCAGAAAACGCTGCGGGTGCAGATGAAACGTCGCAGCACGCCGGCTGGCGACGAAGCGGTTGTAGCCGGGGACGCTGTCCCCGGCAGCGCGGCGGCTATCGATGCTCCGGACCAGCCGGGGACAGCGTCCCCGGCTACAGCGCCCGAAATCGACGCCGCGCAACTCGAAGCGATGATCACCGAGCTCACGCGCCAGATCGACAACATGGGCCCGGTGAATCTCGATGCCGTGCAGGAATACGACGAGCTTGAGGAGCGCCATCGCTTTTTGGAGACGCAGAACAACGACCTCACCGCGTCGCGCAAGGAGCTGCTGGATGTAATCGCGAAGATCAACAGCACCACGCAGAAGCTGTTCGCGGAGACGTTCGCGCAGGTGCGGATCAACTTCCGCGAAATGTTCGCGGAACTCTTCGGCGGTGGGCGCGCGGATCTTGCGCTCGTTGATGAGCACGATCCGCTGAATTGCGGCATCGACATCGTCGCCAAGCCGCCCGGCAAGCAGCTGCAGACGGTCTCGCTCCTTTCAGGCGGCGAGCGCACGATGACAGCCGTCGCATTGCTCTTCGCCATCTACATGGTGCGGCCGAGTCCGTTCTGCATCCTCGATGAAATGGATGCGCCGCTCGATGAATCGAACATCAATCGCTTCATCAAGATGCTCGATCGTTTCGTGCAACAGAGCCAGTTCATCATCATCACGCATAACAAGCGCACGATCGCCAAGGCGGACGTGCTCTACGGCGTGACGATGGAGGAGCGCGGTGTAAGCAAGCTGGTCGGCATGCGATTGGCGACGGAAAAAGGGGCCGATGGCGAATTGCGTGCCGATGCGCGCCGGAACAACCTGCAGCCGCAGTTCGCGAACCG
>DATHXZ010000018.1:0-1913 GCA_035459405.1 Chthoniobacterales bacterium | reverse complement strand
GTGTCGGTGATCGTCGAGATCGCGATCGTCACGCTCGTGATGTGGTTGGTGACCCCACCCACCGGACGCGGCAAAACAGCGCGCGATCTCGGGATCGATCTCGGCAAGTCGGAAATCGAACCACCGGCAGCTGTCGCGCGGCCGACACCCGGCCAGTGGCTCGAGCATTCGCCAGTCCTCAACTGGCTCATCGTCCTGATCGGCGGCACGTACTTGGTTCGGTATTTCATGGCAGCCGCCGAGCCGCTGAACGCGATCAACCTCAACATCGTCAATCTCACCTTCCTGCTCCTCGGCTTCCTCCTGCATAAAACTCCCGCGCGTCTCATGCACGCGGTGCAGGCGGCCACGCCCGCGGTCTGGGGTGTCATCCTGCAGTTTCCGTTCTACGCCGGGATCGCGGCGATCATTACCTCGACGGCTCTCAGTCAGCAGATCGCGCACGCGTTCGTCGGCATCTCGAACGCGAAAACCTTTCCCGCGATCGTCGCGATCTACTCCGCGGTGCTCGGTGTGTTTGTCCCGTCAGGCGGATCGAAGTGGGTGATCGAAGCGCCGTATGTCATTGCCGCTGCGCACGAGCTCAAAGTCCACCTCGGCTGGGTCGTCGCCGCCTACGACCTCGGCGAAGCGCTCGCGAACCTCGTGCAGCCCTTCTGGATGCTGCCGATCCTCGGCCTCTTCCAGCTGCGCGCGCGAGACGTAATGGGCTACACCTTCGTCGTCTTCCTTGTCCTCGTGCCGGTCGTGCTCTTACTGGTGACGATCCTCGGAGCCACGCTCCCGTATCCGCTTTAACCGAGGCGCCGAGCTCTTGCAGACGGTTCGCCACTCGCTGCACGCGATTCGACGATGCGAAGGAATATCACCTTGAGAGCGGTGCATGCAGTCATCTTCGACCTCGATGGCGTTCTCGCCGATTCAGAGCCGTTGTGGAACGAGATCGATGCGACGCTGCTCGCCGAACAAGGCGTGACCTATCGCGGCGAATACCACCGCGAAGTTCTCGGCGTGAGCTATCCGATTGCGGTGGAGTTCTACAAGAGAGCGTTCGGTCTAGCCGCGCCGACAGATGAGATGATGCGGCGCCGCGCCGAAATCGCGCGAGCCTTCTTCGCCTCTCGCGTCCCGATCTTCCCATCGACGAAAAACGTGCTCACTGAGTTGCGCGAGATGAAGCTGCCCCTCGGCATCGCGACGAGCTCCGTGCGCGCCTCCGCCCTGCCGTTTCTCGATCGGCACGGACTAACGTCCTTCTTCGATGCGATCGTCACCGGCGATGAAGTCGAACGCGGCAAGCCGCACCCCGACATCTATCTCCGCGAGGCGGAGAACCTCGGCGTCGCACCCGAGGCATGCCTCGTGATCGAGGACGCACTCTCCGGCATCGCCGCGGCCAAAGCAGCGAAGATGTGCGTGATTGCAATCCCGGACGTCCGTTTCGTCGATCCGTGCGACTACGAAAAGGAAGCCGATTTTTTACTCAGCAGCCTTTCGGAAGTTCCGCCGCTCGTCCGGTCTCTCCCTGGCCTGTGAGCGAGTGGAGGCTGCGCGCCTGAGTTGATCCACTTTCATCGTTGGCGGGAGCTACAATCTTGTGCCCACGTCGTTGCACGCGCGAGCACTGCCACTCGACGTGGTGACGCTATCCTCTCCGAATTCTTGCTTGGGCAGAAGCTCGCGGCAAGAGTGGTTCGGTGCGAACCGTTTTGGCTTCCGCGGCTCTGTGCGTGAGTGTTGCCTTGTCCGGGTCTGCCGCGCCGAAACTCAAATTCCCGCTCAGCCCGCTGGAAGCGAAACCGGGCGATCTCCACGCCTTTTACGGACAGGTGAAGGCAGTCAATCGCGCCGGCCGCACCTTCACCATCGGCCTTCCGATGCGTTTCACATTCAAAGTCCCCGCCGACGCCCAG
>DATHXZ010000017.1:0-8363 GCA_035459405.1 Chthoniobacterales bacterium | reverse complement strand
TCCTCAATGCGGCGGATGTTGTATTCGCCGGCGGACCGAAGATGGCGCGCTCGAAGAAGCGCTACAATTCGAACTGCTACTCGTTCGGCTGCGGCGTCGATATTAACCACTTCGGAAAGGCACGGCGCGCCTCGACGAAGCTGCCGCGCGACGTGGCGCAACTCTCCGGCCCGGTGCTCGGCTACATCGGGGTGGTCGATGAGCGCGTCGATTATGAGCTGCTCGCGAAAGTCGCGGATCACAATCCCGGCTGGACCGTCGCGATCGTCGGACCGCACACCAAAGTGGATCCGGCGGAGTTCCCCGTGCGCGAGAATCTGCATTTTCTCGGCGGCCGCGACTACGCGGAGCTGCCGGCGTACGCGAAGGCATTCGACGTCTGCATGATGCCATTCGCAAAGAACGAGGCGACGGAGTTCATCAACCCTACAAAAGCGCTGGAATACATGGCCACCGGCACGCCGATCGTGTCGACGGACGTGGAAGATGTGGTGCTGCAATTCAGCGACGTGGTGAGCATCGCCACGACTCACGCCGGGTTCATCGCCGCTTGCGAGCAGAGCCTCGCCGAGCCAGACACTGCCCGCATCGCGGTCGGCTTGAACATGGCGAAGAACAATTCGTGGGAATCGATCGTCGCGCAGCTCGAGAGGCACGTAGAAGACGCCCTGAACAGTAAGGACACGGTAGCGACGAGTAGCGCAGCCTGACCAACAGCAGGCCAGGAGCAGGCCTGGCGACGCTTAACAAGGCGGCGCGTCATGGGGACACCTGAGATGACGCAAATGACGAACAGCCGCGCTCCCCTCGAGGTATGGGGCGGTGTCGAGCCGACGATCAATCGCCTCGGCGATCGATAGTTCCGGCAGTCGGATCGCAGCGGCGACCGCAAACGCCTGCACGATCTCGACGAGTTCGCGCGAATCGGGTTACGCACGCTTCGCTTCCGATCTCTTTGGGAAGAAGTCGCGCCGCATTCGCTCGATGAGTTCGACTGCAGCCAGCTGGACGCTTCATTGCAGCGCCTTCAGCAGCTCGGGATAAAGCCGATCGCCGGTCTCCTGCATCACGGCAGCGGGCCACGGTACACCAGCCTCATCGATCCCGAATTCCCGGAGAAGCTCGCGCGTTCGCACCCGCCGTAGCGGAACGCTACGCGTGGGTCGACGCCTCTACACCGGTGGACGAGCCGCTGACGAGCGCGCGCTTCAGCGGAATGTACAGGCTCTGGTATCCGGATGGGCGCGACGAGCGGACGTTCGCCCGGTTGCGTGCGATCGTGCGTGGCGAACGTGTGCGCGGCGAAAACGACCTGCGGATTTCCGCGACCTACCGCCCCGATCTGGTGCACGCGATACTCGATTTGCTTGTCGACGGCGAGAGTGGCGTCTGGCACTTGGCGAACACCGGAGCAATGACGCCGGAGCAATTTCTCATCGCCGCAGCGGACATCGCAGACCTCGACGTCGACCGAATCGATGGGAGTCCAACGTTGCGGCTCAATCGCGCCGCGCTTCACCCGCGGGACCACGTCCTGCAGAGTGAACGCGGTAGCTCCTGCCGCCGGTGGAAGATGCGCTTCAGCGTTATTGCCGGGAGATATCCGACTTCCACGAACCGGTGGTCGAGGTGGCAGCGACCTCATCGGCGTGACGCACTCCTGCACATCCGTGTTTGCAAACGCCGACGTTTCATCGTGCGAATGCGAACGAGGAGCAGCCGCTGAAAACAACGCACGTCACTGACCTAACGAACGATCGTCAGACCTCAACCGACCGGCGCCCATCGCAAGGAGCCGAGATCGTGGAGACCGGTGTGCGCTATCGCACCTGGTGCGAGCACGACCGCGTTGACGTCCTCATCGTCGACGAGCAGCGTGCGGTTCTCCGAACTGTGCCGCTCGAAGCTGAAGGCGACGGTTACTTCAGCGGGCTCGATCAAGCCGGACGCGCGGGCGATCTTTACCGCTATCGCCTCGGCGAGACCGGCGACTGGCCGGATCCAGCATCACGAGCGCAGCCGCTCGGTGTCCATGGCCCTTCCATGGTGGTCGATGCAAACACCTACCGCTGGAATGATCGGTCATGGCAGGCGCCAGCGTACCGCGATCTCATCATCTACGAGCTGCACATCGGCACCTTCACGGAAGCAGGCACTTTTCGCGGCGCGATCGAGAAGCTCGAGTATCTCGTCGAGCTCGGCGTCAATGCGATTGAGATCATGCCGGTGGCTGATTTCCCGGGTGAGCGGAACTGGGGCTACGACGGAGTTTCGATCTATGCGCCGTCGCGCGCCTACGGCACGCCTGACGATTTCCGCGCCCTGGTCGACGCCGCGCACGCGCATCGGCTCGCGGTCATCCTCGACGTCGTCTACAACCATCTGGGGCCGGACGGGAACTACGTCGGCTGCTATCACACGGCGTATTTCAATCCGCATCACAAGACCCCCTGGGGCGCAGGATTAAACTACGAAGAAGCCGCGGTGCGCGACTTCTTCATGGAGAACGCGCTCTACTGGATGCACGAGTTCCACATCGACGGGTTCCGCCTCGACGCCACCCACGCGATTCTCGACGACTCGGAGCAGCACATCCTCGCGGAAATCGCGGAGCGCGTGCATGCCGCGGGCGGCTTCGTCATCGCCGAAGACGACCGCAATGATCCGACATTGTTGCGCGCGGCGGCTGCGGGCGGCTTCGGGTTCGACGGCTGCTGGTCGGATGATTTCCACCACACCGTTCGTGTCATGCTGACGAAGCAGCGCGAAGGGTACTACGCGAACTTCGAAGGCACGCCCCACGAGCTTGCCGACACGCTCGCGCACGGCTGGCATTTCCGTGGCCAGCCACGCCCGACCAGCGGCAAGCCGCGAGGAGACGAGAGCATCGATCTCGCGCCTGAGCAGTTTGTCTACTGCATCTCGAACCACGACCAGGTCGGGAACCGCGCTTTCGGCGAACGACTCGCACACGTCATCGATGCCGCTGCATATCGGGCCGCATCGGCGCTCCTGTGTTTGGTGCCATACACACCGATGTTGTTCATGGGGCAGGAGTGGGCCGCATCCACACCGTTTCAATTTTTTACCGACCATAACCCGGAGCTCGGCCGTCTCGTGACGGAAGGTAGGCGCAAAGAGTTTCAGAACTTCGCCGCCTTTGCAGATCCAGCGCAACGCGAACGCATTCCCGATCCGCAAGCGCTCAGCACATTCACTGACTCGAAGCTCCGCTGGGACGAGCTGCGCCAAGAGCGACACGCGCAGATGCTGCTGCTGTACCAGGAGTTCCTCGGGCTCCGCACCACGCATGCCGCGTTCGGTAATCGCTCACGCGATGCATGGCTCGCGACGGAGGTGAACGATGGCGTCATCGCGCTGCTGTATGACGGGGCGGGTGAGTTCACCCTCGCCGTTCTCGTTGATCTGATTGGCGGGCATCAGATGCCGAACATTGACGATCCTCGAATCGCGCCCGGCGGCGGCCGCGATTGGCAGCCGATCTTGTCGAGCAACGAGCAGCGTTTCGGCGGAGATGGCAGGGGCTTCAGCGCCCCGACAACGCTCGTGCTCGAAGCGGTTTAAATTGCAGCCGGCCCGCGGCGCTTGTTAGGCCATCGCCGCCGCTGCTTGTTGCCGCACCTCGAGATCGTAGTGCCGCCGGATGCTCGAGCCAAGCCGCCCGATATCCGCTCCGTAGATGTGGAGCGAGACGGCGAGGGATTCGCCGCCGTTGGCGACGTGGTGGATATCGCCCGGAGGGACAAGCGCCGCGACCGCTCCCACGGGGCTGATTGTCTGCCCGGTGACAACGAGGTGGCGGTCGCCGTTCGTGCCGTGCGTCGCGTACAGAGTCTCGTGTTCCTCGCCTTTGTGAACACCAACCACACACCACGAGATGTGATCGTGAATCGGCGTCGACTGCCCGCGTAACCAGACGAGCGACACAACCGAAAAACTGCCGCCCGGCTCCACGTGCAGCACGTGCTGGGAGTAACATCCTTCAGCCGGCTGCATTTGTTCTGGCAGCAACAGATCGTCGCGTCCGAGATACGGACGCAGGATATCGGCAACGCGCGCACCAGTGCTCGCCGGCTCGCCGCCTTCCTCAACGACGCCTCTGACTCCGCAAATTAACTGCGCCAGGGCGGCGCTCGTGCGCGATGTCGATGGGGCGGTCATGGTAGCAGCGTTGCCTCTATAAATACGCCAGGGCACGCAACGACGGCTGTGCCACCGGCGCCGGTAAGACACGAGGCTAGCTCCCGCGTGGCACCCGACGCAACAAGGTTCACTCACCCGCAGAATTTTATCGGCTGACATTGATCGGCCTGTCAAAATCGCCGGCATGCCAGATCTGCACAGCGCGGCGGGAGCGACATACCTTATGCAACTACTCGTGAGCGCACTGCTCGCGATCCTGTTTCTGCAATCAGGGATCGACAAAGTCGTGGACCGCCGCGGCAATCTCGACTGGCTGACAGGCCACTTCGCCAAGAGCCCGCTGGCGGGAACCATCCCACTGCTGCTGCTCCTTTTGACCATCCTGGAACTGGCTGCGGGAGCGCTCGCCGCCGTCGGCACCGTGATCATCGCCTTCGGCGGCGATACGACTCTGGCGCTTTACGGCGCAGTGTTGTCGGCCATCACCATCGTCGCCCTTTTCTTCGGCCAGCGAATGGCGAAGGACTACCCGGGCGCGGCTTCACTCATCCCCTACTTTCTCGTCGCGCTCGCTGGCATTTACCTGCTCGGCCGCAGCTGAGCCAGACATCGCTCAGCGCTCGATTCGGGCCTCGGTCTGCTCGATCAATCGGGCGAGCGTCATTCTGAGCTGTTCATCACTGGTCTTCTCGAGCCGGTTCCTCAGCGCGAGGACGTGCGCTCTCTGGAGCGCATTCTTCGCCGGAACGGCCACGTCTGGGGACATGGCCATCCCTTCCCAGTTTGTCCGCGTCACGAACTCGATGTAGCGGATGTTGCAGGGCAGTATTTCGACGCGCGCGAAGCCAGCTTTGTCCTGCTCCGCTTCGCGCCCGAGCGAGCTCCGCATGTCGGGTTCTTGTCCGCCGCTGGCAGGCGGCGGCGCCTTAACGACCAGAAGCCAAATATAGTCATCCGTTCAAACATGAGAGCCATAGCGCGATGGCCGGCGCAAACCTGCTCGCCAGCTCGCGGCGATTGCGACAAGTTGCGCGCGCGCGATGGCTCGCTTCAAACTCTCGGATCTAAACCCCGCGCAACGCACCGCCGCGACCACGACAGAAGGTCCCCTGCTCATCCTCGCCGGCGCGGGCACCGGCAAGACGCGCGTCATCACGATGCGTGTCGCCTACATGGTGGAACGGGGCGTCGATCCGGCGCACATCCTGGCGGTCACGTTCACGAACAAAGCGGCCAGCGAGATGCGCGAGCGTCTCGCGAAAATGATTCCGACCGAACAGGCGAAGAAGGTGACGATGTCGACATTTCACGCGCTTTGTCTCCGCATCCTGCGCACGAACATCGACCGCCTCGGCTACAAGCATAACTTCAGCATCTACGACGAGGGCGATCAGCTTGGCCTGATCAAGAAGATCATCACCCGCACGGCAGCCCGCGACGAGAAGCTGGATCCGAACGTCGCGAAGGCAGCGATCAGCAAGGCGAAGAACAACGGCTGGGCTCCGCCCAAGGATGACGAAACGCTCGTTGGCGCAGTGTTCGCGCGATACCGCAACGAACTGAAAACCGCGAACGCGCTCGATTTCGACGATCTGCTGCTGCTCACGGTGCAGCTGTTGAGCGAGCACGCGGACGTGCGGCAACGCTGGCGGGAGCACTTCCGCTACATCATGGTGGACGAGTTCCAGGACACCAATCGCCTGCAATTCGAGCTCGTCAGGCTGCTGGTCGACGAGCGGCACAACGTCGCGGTGGTCGGCGATGACGATCAATCAATCTACGGCTGGCGCGGCGCGGAGGTGGCGAACATCCTCGAATTCGAGCATCACTTCCCCCATCCGCGGATCATCAAGCTGGAGGAGAACTACCGGAGCACGAACGCGATCCTCAACACCGCCAATTCACTCATCAAACATAACCCGCGGCGTCGGCCGAAACGCCTCTGGAGTGCGCGCGGAGATGGCGACAAGGTCCGCCTGATCGAATCGCCTAACGACCGCGAGGAAGCGCAGTTTGTCGCGGAAGAGATCCACCGGCGCCATCAGGACACGGAGGAGCCTTGGGAAGGTTTCGCGGTCCTGTTCCGTATGAATGCGCAGTCGCGCCTGCTGGAGGAAAACTTCCGCCGACTGCAGATCCCTTACCGCATCGTGGGCGGCAAAAGCTTCTTCGATCGACGCGAAGTGAGAGACCTGATCGCCTACATGAGCGTGCTCGTGAATCCCGCGGCCGATGCCAGTCTCCTCCGGATCATCAACACGCCGGCGCGCGGCATTAGCGCAGCGACTGTTGAGACGGCGCTGCACTGGAGCGTGAAGCAGAAGTGCCCGTTGTGGGATGCTTTGCAGTCTCGCGAGCTCCTCGCTGAGCTCAGTGCGCGGACGCAGGCGAGCATCAAGGGATTCGTCGATCTGGTCGATGAATGCCAGACGAAGCTCGCGCAGCCGCTGACCGATCCAGCCGACATCGTCACGAAGCTGATCGCGGAGATCGACTACGCATCCGAGCTGCGCCGCAGTTGTAAGTCAGCCGAGGAGGCAAGCGCCCGCGAGTCGAACATCGGCGACATGCTGCGAGATCTGCAGCGTTTCAATGAACGTTCGACGAAAGGCTTGCCCGGATTCGTCGACGAGATCGTCCTCGATCAGGAGCGGGAGGAGGAGAAGCAGGAGGACATCGAGAAGAAAAAAGGCGTGACGCTGATCACGATGCACGCCGCGAAAGGTCTCGAGTTCCGCCATGTCTATCTCGTCGGTCTCGAGGAAGGCATCCTGCCGCACGACCGCTCGAAGGTGGAGGGCAGCCTCGATGAAGAGCGGCGGCTGTTGTACGTGGGCATCACGCGCGCGAAGCGCACGCTGACGCTAAGCCACTGCCGCGATCGGATGAAGTTCGGGAGCGTGAGCCCGTGTCAGCCGAGCTCGTTCATAAAGGAGCTCGCGCCGGAGTGGATCGAACGCGTCGACCTGAAGAAGCTCTTGAGCGCCCCTGTGGCTACCGAGACTGGCAAGAGCCGCTTCGCGCAGATGCGCGCCGCGATCGACGGTTGATCGCTGTAGCGGCGGTCTATGACCGCCATCGCGTGCTAAGATCAACAGCACTGTCGCTTAGCACCACGTCGTCGGCGGTCATAGACCGCCGCTACAGGTTAACCGCGGGCTGGCTCTGCCTGCTGGGTGCTCGCAGCGGTGAAGGCCGCTTTCGAGGAAGCAGTGGAACCGCCTTCGGGCAGGACGACGTCGCCGGAAGCGAACTGCCACGCGGACACTGCGGTGCAGAGGATGACGAGGCCGTAGACTGCGGATTCAAAAATCGAGCGGCCTTTTTCTTCGGCGTCGGCATTCAGAAGGAGCGAGTAGGTGGACCGATTGTTTTTCATGTTTACGTTTTTGGTTGCGGCACTCTGTATGCACGTGCTGTGCCAACTCTTTTGCGTTTCTATAACCCGTTGATCGCATGCTCCTTGTGAATTGCACGCGGTTCGACGCCGATCGCAGCGCGTGGCGCGCGCGGGATCACCGTGTTCCGAATCTGGGACAACTTCGGACCGCGACTGTCGTTAGGCAGGCGCTGGTCGCGTTGGCCGGTTTAAAGGGCCGCGCTGCACCGGCAGAGCGTCTACATCCATCGACGATTGACTCACGCGAAATGACACGCACTTCTCGGCGGATTTCGTGATGCACATCATCGCGCCGCTGTAAATAAAAGCGTCGGTTACATCATCACGCCGCGGCAGTTCGGCGCGCCGCAGCTGCAGCGTCGGCCAGGGTGCTGTGACGGCGTGTAGTCGAGAGTGATTTCCTCGCCAGCCTCGATGTCGCGCAAAGCGAAGAAGATCATGTGGCCGTGCGTGACCCGGCTGAAGCAGTTTGGCGCGCACGAGTGATTGATGAACGCGCTCGCGTCGCCGCCGCGGCTCGCGTCGATGCTCAAGCGCTCGTTCAGCTCGCATATGCGAATCTTCCCGCCTTTCGCAACTCGCCCTGCGGCTTCGCGGTTCGTAATCCGCTCGCCAACCTTCCTGCCGCGCTTGAACGCAGTCGCGGCGAAGCATCCTTTGCCGTTGATCCGCGACTTGCCCGCAACGATCCCGGTCTGGCGCAACGGTACCCGGGATGTGGAAGAGCGGGCGCTTGGGCCGGAGCACGCCTTAGACGACGAGGTGGTCACTTGCCAGCCGAGCGTTGGTGATGTCGCCG
>DATHXZ010000016.1:0-1905 GCA_035459405.1 Chthoniobacterales bacterium | reverse complement strand
ACACTTACCTCCTCTTCACCAGCTGCTGATCACCATGCGGAACTCACAGCGGAGTTCCCTAGTCGATGCGTCCGGTGGACGCAAAGCATTTAGCCGACGCGTAATCGTGCAGCGGACTGCCTTATCGACGCGCATCTCCCGCACCTGCCGAACTGATGCGCGACGCGCGCGGCTAGGGACAGCGCGCTGCGCTGTCCGAGCGGCGTGGCCCGGCTGAGGGCCCACGGGCGCCCCTCCGCTGACCACGCCACCCGGACGCCGCAGCGCGGCGTCCCTACCATTCGCAAGCGAGCACGGACATGACCATGCGGCACTGCCGCTACGCTTTCAGAGCTTCGGCGCGATGACGTTCCGCAGCTTGATCATGCCGCGACGGATGCGGGCCTTTACCGTGCCGAGCGGCTCGTCGAGCTGCTCCGCAATCTGGTGCTGCGTGAGGCCGCCGAAGAACGCCAGCTCGATCGCACGGCGTTGATCGTCCGACAGTTGAATGACTGCGCTGCGGACGATCGCATGAGTCTCGTGTGAGACGGCCTGATCGCACGAGTCGTTCTCGACGATGCGATCCCAAATCTGCGCCTCTTCCTCGATCTCATCGTGCAGCCGGTGACGGCGCTGAATGCGACGGAGCCGGTCGATCGCCTTGTTCCGCGTGAGCGTCATCGCCCAGGTGAGCGGCTTGCCGCGTGCGGCATCATACACTCCAGCCTTCTCCCAGATTTGCACGAACGCTTCCTGCACGACTTCTTCGGCGTCGCGGGTGTTGTTTAAGACGCGGAACGCGGTCGCGAGCAGGACGCCCGAGTAGCGGCGGTGGAGCTGATCGAGGCTCGCGTGGTCGCCGGAAGCGATGAGCCTGAGAAGGTCAGTATCAGTGAGTTCCGCATGGTGATCAGCAGCTGGTGAAGAGGAGGTAAGTGTCGACATGCTGTCAGCAAATAGTAGACGACATATAGACATATGTCCGGTGTGCGACAACTCCATTTTCCTCAACAAAGTTCGGCAGACCGCGCCGCTTTCCCGCCCTACGAGAGTGCGTTGCGAACGACCGCTGCGGTTCGCTCCACGTCAGCGGGCGTATGCGCGGTCGACAGAAAGCCGGCTTCGAATTGCGAAGGCGCAAAATACACGCCAGCGTCAAGGCACCGCCGGAAGAACTGCGCGAAAGCCTCGCGATCGCTGGTTTTCGCGCTCGCAAGGTCGACTACGGGACCGGACGTGAAATAGAGGCAAAACATTGAGCCGACACGCTGGAACGTGAGTGGTCGCGTGAAGGCGGCAAGCGTGGATCGCATCGCCTCTCCGAGCTGCGCGCCGAGTTGCTCGAGCAAGTTCCAGCCGTCCAGTCGCTCGAGCTCGCGCAACTGCGCCAGGCCTGCGGCCATCGCCAGCGGATTACCTGACAATGTGCCCGCCTGATACACCGGACCCTCGGGCGAGAGCTGCTCCATGATCTCCGCGCGCCCGCCAAATGCGCCGACTGGAAGACCGCCGCCGATCACCTTGCCGAGAGCAGTCAGGTCGGGCGCAATGTTGTACAACTCTTGTGCACCGCCGCGCGCCACGCGGAACCCGGTCATCACTTCGTCGAAGATCAGGAGGGCGCCCTCGCGTGTGCATTCGTCGCGCAGCTGTTGCAGGAAATTTTCTTTCGCGAAGTAGAGCCCGGCGTTCGCGGGGATCGGCACCAGGATTACGGCGGCGATTTGACCTTTGTTCTCGCGGAACGCACGGCGCACCGCCTCGATCTCGTTGAACGGCAGCGCGAGCGTGAGCGCGGCGAACTCAGCCGGGACGCCGGCGCTATCAGGCCGGCCATGCGTGAGCGCTCCGCTCCCGGCGTTCACCAGCAGGGCGTCGACATGCCCATGGTAGCAGCCGTCGAACTTGATGATCTTGTCGCGC
>DATHXZ010000015.1:0-1620 GCA_035459405.1 Chthoniobacterales bacterium | reverse complement strand
AGCTTAAACTGCGCTGGTGATCGGCGCGGCTGGCGGATCCCCGGTTGAGCCGTCGCTCGATGGGAGGAACTAGACAGGATCGACGGGACTAACAGGATTGTTTTCGGACCGTGACCGCGCACGTCCGTGATTCGAAGAATGAATCCTGTTAATCCCGTCAATCCTGTCTAGTTCGATACGATGCACGACCGCGCCGGGAGCTCAGCCACCACACGTCTGATCAGCGAGGGCGTCGCCAACATGCTTCTCGCGACATTCGCGTTCGCGGTCATGAACGTGTTCGTCAAACAGCTGAACCGCATTCCGGCGATGGAGATCGTGTTCTTTCGCTGCCTCGTCTCGGCGCTGATCTGCTTCGCAGGCATTGGCCGCGCGCGCGTCGATTGGAAGGGGAACAACAACGCTTTGCTCCTCGCACGCGGCTCGTTCGGCACGCTCGCGCTGTTCATGTTCTTCGTCACGCTGCAGAACATCCCGCTCGCGACCGCCGTGACGATCGCCTACCTCTCGCCGATTTTTACCACGATGGTCGGCGTGTTCCTGCTCGGCGAGCAGGTGCGGCACGTGCAGTGGTTGTTCTACGGGATCGCGTTTGCGGGCGTGCTCGTGATCAAAGGGTTTGATGCTTCGGTGCCAACGCTTTTTCTCGTCACCGGGATTGCGTCGGCAGTCTGCTCGGCCGTCGCTTACAACCTCGTGCGGCGACTCAAGGAGCAGGAACATCCGCTCGTCGTGGTCCTGCATTTTCAGTTGGTCGGCGTCGCCGCGGGATTCGTTTTTACGCTCTTCAACTGGGTCGCGCCGATGAGCGCATGGGAATGGTTCTGCCTGCTGATGTGCGGGTTGCTCACGCAGGTCGGCCAGACGTGCTTGACGAAGTCGCTGCAAGCAGAGCGCGTGGCGCACGTCTCGATCCTGAATTATACGGGCTTGATCTACGCCCTCGCCTTCGGCGTGTTCATCTTCGGCGAGGTTTACACGGCCCAGACAATCATCGGGATCGCACTGGTCGCCATCGGCGTTGTGCTCAGCGTCCTCTACGGTAAACGCAAACCGCTCGAGGTGATCGAAGAGAGCGAACTGGCGGAGTAGGAGAGCCGGCTCTTATTCGCCGCTCTTGCCTTGCCCGTACGTGTCTTTGATGAGCCCGGCGAGCGTGCTGCCATCGGAGTAGCTGATGTCGGCGATCTTCCACGATTCGTCTGCCGCCTGTTCGAAGCGGAAGCGGATCGAGCGCGGTTTGCCAGCGTCTTTGAACGTCAGCTCGACGACCGCGACGCCATCCTCCGGATCGGCGCCCTTTCGCTTCATCATCCCACCCCAATGCACCTCGCCCACCTTGAACTCCTTGATGCGGGGTCCTGCGATTGGTAAAGCGCATCGAAACCGTAAGCACCGACCTCGCCATCCGACTCGATGGCGTCTTTCCTGACCAACGCGGCCAGCTCCTTCGTGAAGTATTGCTCGAGCGTGGCGCGATTCGTCCGGCTGAAGAGCGGCCCCTGTGCGCGTCGTAGAGGTTCTTGAGGATCGCGTCCGGCTCAGGCCCGCTGGCTTCCGGCTTTGCCGCGAAACTAACCGCAGCGGCTGCGACGAATACGACTGCGGTGAATGCGCGCG
>DATHXZ010000014.1:0-3102 GCA_035459405.1 Chthoniobacterales bacterium | reverse complement strand
GGCACTGGAGCTTCAGCGCCTCGGCGCCCGGGACGTTGCGCGACGGCCGCCGCTTCATCGTCGGCATGGCAGACGACATCACCGAGCGGGAACGCGCGGAGGAGAAGCTGCGCAAATCGGAAGAGAAATACCGCACGCTTTTCGACTCGATTGACGAAGGTTATGCGCTTGTCGAACTGGTTTACGACGACGCGGGCAAGCCGGTTGATTACCGGATTCTGGAAGCCAATCCGGTTTGGAGACGGCAGACGGGACTGGAAAATCCGGCGGGCAGATTCGGCAGCGAGATTGCCCCGGATACCGGAAGCTATTGGCTCGAATCGTTCGATAAAGCGGCGCGGACGGGCGAGCCGCAACGAACTGAAAATTACCACGCGCCGACCGGGCATTGGTATTCGACTTACTCCTCGCGCGTAGGCACTGCGGACCGCCGCCAAGTCGCCGTCATTTTCGACGACATCACCGAGCGCAAACACCGCGAGCGGAATCTCGCCTTTCTAGCCCACATCGAGAACCAGTTCGCGAGCCTCACCTCGTCGGAAGAAATCACGAAGGTCGCAGGCGCTTCGATTGCCGAACACTTCAACATCTCGCACTGCCTGCTCGTGGATATTAACGAGCAGATGAGTGTGGCAAGCGTGTTCCACGACCACCGAGCGACGGCGGAGTTGCCGAGTCTGGTCGGCGATTACGTGCTTGAGGATTTTCATTCCGCAGCAGAAATCGAACAGCTCGCCTCCGGACAACCTGTCGTCATTAACGACGTCTTGAGTGAACGGCACACGCCCGAAAGCGCGGCGAATTTCGACGCGCTCGGCACACGCGCTCTCGTGACCGCGCCGTATGTGCGCGACGGACACTGGAAATTCGCCTTAGGCGCGCAGGTCAGCCAGCCGCGCCGCTGGCGTAAGGACGAAACGGAATTTTTGGCTGAGCTGGCGACACGCGTCGCGCTCCGCATCGCACGCGCCCGCGCCGAAGAAGCATTGCGCGAGAGCCACGAGCGGCGGCAGTTCGTCCTCGGATCGGCGAAGATCGGCGAGTGGGAACTGGATTTGGCGACCGGGCAGGCGCGCCGTTCGTTCATCCACGACCAGTGTTTCGGCGCGAGCGAGCCGTTTGCCGAATGGAGCTACGACATCTTCCTCAGCTACGTCCACCCGGATGACCGTCCGGATGTCGAACGCAAATTCGGCGAAGCGATCAGAGAGCGGAAAGCATGGGCCTTTGAATGCCGCGTCGTCTGGGCTGACGCGAGCGTGCACTGGATCCAGGCAATTGGATACTTCTACCGCGACGGCGGCGAAACCCCGTCGAGGATGGTCGGCATCGTCTCCGACATCACGCTTCGAAAACAGGCGGAAGAAGCGTTGCGCGAAAGCGAGGAGCGTTTCCGCGCGATCTTCGAGCAGGCGAGCGTCGGCATCGTGCTTACGAACACCGAGGGCGACATGCTGATGCCGAACGGCGGCTTCTGTAAGATCATCGGCTACAGCGAAGAGGAGGCGCGACGGCTGAAGGTGGCCGATGTCACCCACCCTGAAGATTACCCGCGCGAAGCCGAGCTGACGCGGCAACTGATCGCCGGCGAGATCCTCGGCTACTCGATCGAGAAACGATACGTTCGCACTGACGGAGTAATCGTGTGGGGCACGATGACGGCAACGCTGATTCGCTCCGCCGATGCACCGGGGCCGTTCGCACTCGCCATCGTAGAAGATATCTCGGAGCGGAAAGCGACCGAGGCTGCCTTGCGCGAAAGCGAGAACCGCTTCCGCACTTTGGCCGATGCCGTACCGCAGATTATCTGGCGCAACGACGCGGAAGGCGACGCGACTTACTTTAACCGGCGCTGGTTCGAATACAGCGGGCTGAGTTACGAGGAGTCGCATGGTCCCGGGTGGCAGGCCATCGTGCATCCGGACGACGCGCCTGGCTCCGTCGCGCGCTGGGAGCAGGCGGTCGCCGCGGGCGAGGTGTTCGATTGCGAATACCGGCTGCGCCGGGCCGACGGCGAATACCGCTGGTTCATCGGGCGCAACGTGCCGCTGAAGAACGACAGCGGCGAGGTGGAGGGCTGGTTCGGTTCCGCCACCGACATTCACGACGTGAAGGTCGCCGAGCACGCGCGCGGCGAGTCCGAAGAGCGCTTCCGTCTGCTCGTGGAGGGCGCGCGCGATTACGCGATGTTCCTCCTCGATCTCGATAACCGCATCACCTACTGGAGCCGCGGCGCGGAGCGCATTTTCGGCTGGTCGCGCGACGAGGCGGAAGGCCAATTCGGTGACCTCATTTTCATCGAGGAAGACAAGCGTAAAGGCGAAGTCGAGAAGGAGGTCGCGGCCGCGATGCAGAAAGGACGCGCGCCGGATCGCCGGTGGCATTGCCGCCAAAACCGCTCGCGGCTCTGGGTCGACGGCGTGCTCATGCGCCTCGATCACGCCGACGGGAGCCCACGCGGCTTTGCCAAGATCGCGCGCGACGCGAGCGACCACAAGGAAGCCGAGGAGGCATTGCGCCATGCGCGCGACGAGATGGAGCAGCGCGTGGTGGACCGCACCGCTCAGTTGATCGAGATCAACCGTCGCCTCGAGCACGAAGCGGCGCGGCGGCAGCGTCTCGAGCGCGAGATCCTTGAGGTGACGGAGCGCGAGCGCGTGCGCATCAGCCAGGACTTGCACGATAGCCTTTGCCAGGAACTGACGGCGACGGCGTTCCTCCTGAAGTCCCGCGCCAAAGGGCTCGGCCACAAAGATCCCGAAGTCGGCGAAGCGCTCACCGAAAGCGCCGAGATGGTAAACCGCAACGCCGGCATGGCCCGCGACCTCGCGCGCGGCCTGCATCCGCTCGAGCTCGGCTCTGGTGGCTTGATCTCCGCGCTGCGCGAACTGGCGTCCCGGACGAGCCAGGTGGTGAACTGCAAGTGCGAGTGCCCGCGTTCACTCCGCGTGCCGAACGAAACTGTGGCGGTGAACCTCTATCGGATCGCGCAGGAAGCGGTCACAAACGCGATCAAACACGCCAAGCCGAGTGAGATCGTCATCCGCATCGAACGCCAGAAAGACGAGATCCATCTCATGGTCACCGATAACGGAACCCCGC
>DATHXZ010000013.1:0-3139 GCA_035459405.1 Chthoniobacterales bacterium | reverse complement strand
CGAGCACCAGATCGGCGTCATTGGCCACCGACACCATTCGCTCCAGATCGCCTAGATCACTGCTTCCGTCCGCGTCGCAAAACAGAATCCACTCGACGTCGGATGGCAGATTCTGCAGGCCGGTCCAGCACGCGCGGCCGTAGCCGCGGCGCGGCTCGTTGATCACTTCTGCTCCGCTCAGCCGCGCACTTGCGGCCGTGTCATCGGAGCTGCCATTGTCGATGACGCGAACGCGCCGAAAGCCGTGCGTGCGCAGGTCCGCGATCACACTGCTGATGGTCGCCTCTTCATTCAAGGCAGGGACAAGAACGATGCACCTGTCCTTTAATCGTCCTCCTCCCGCGAGGCAGTCGTTGGCCTCTGTCGCAATGCAGCACACGCATCGGCAAGAGGTTCGGACCGCGAGATTATTCCCGGCGGGAATTCAGCTCGATGTGGCGTGCCTGCATGGCGGCACCAAACGTCGCGACGCAAAACGGCACCAGGTAAGTGACACCAATTTGCATGAGCGTCGTTGTGGTGAACGTGCCGGAGAGAATTGCGTCGTAATGTTAACGACTCCGAGAATCGTGCCGACGACGAGCGCCACCTTAATCGAACGCAGCACGCAAACTCGTTGCCGGGCATGTTTCAGCAAGATATTCATCCCGCGATGGCCTTAGCTACCGCACGTCGCCCGTCAACTGCGCCGCACAGTCGCCAATCACTCGGCGAGGCGAGCGGAGTTGAACACTACTTCGCTTTTTCCGCTTTCGCGGCGGTGAGAAGTTTCGCGACTTGCGCCACGTCTCTGGTTGGCAACTGGCAGACGAAATTCTCGCAAACGTACGCTGTCGGCTGATTGTCGATCATCGTGACGCTCTTCATGAACTCGACGCGATCGGCGAAGAACTGCTGGCCGGCGCCGCCGTCCGCCAGGATGAGGATCTCGTGCGGCACGAAATGTCGATGCACTTCACGCAGCATCGCGTTCGTTGCCGCGTCGCCAGGCGTTCCGGCGATGACGACCTGCTTTGCTTTCGCGCGTGACCAGGCGAGCGCGACGAGCATCTGCGGCATCGAGGAAGGAGCAGCGTCCAGTTGTTTTGCAAATGCTTCGATCGTCCCGTTCGCGCGCTCACGCGCATCTGCCTGATCGAGCATGTAGCCAATGCGCAAGAGGTTTAGCGCGGCGACGGAATTCGGCGACGGCTCCGCCATGTCATCAGCTTCCTTCATGCGCAGCAGCACGTTTGGGTCCGATCCGCTTGTGCTGAAATAGCCGCCTGCTTTCGCATCGCGAAACAGCTCGTCCTGGCGCTGCTGCAACGTCAGCGCCCATTCGATTCTGCCGACATCGAATGACGCCTCGTATAAGTCGAGCAGGCCCTGGATGAGAAACGCGTAGTCGCTCGCGAAGCCATTCACGTCGCTCGCGCCTTGTCGATAAGTCCGCAGCAAAGTTTTCGTATCCTCGCGATAGAGCTTCTGGTGAATGAAATCGGCGGCCTTGTTTGCCGCCTCGAGGTAGGCGGGGTCGTCGAGCACCTGCGAAGCGCGGGCGAACGCCGAGATCATCAGACCATTCCAGGCGGTGAGGATCTTGTCGTCGAGATGTGGACGCGGCCGTTTCGCGCGAGCGTCGAAAAGGGTTTTGCGGCTCTCGGTCAGGAGCTGCTCGGTCTTCTCCTCCGTCAGGGCGAACTTCTTCGCCGTCTCAGCGACATCATGTCGCTGGATGAGAATGTTCTTACCTTTGAACTCGCCGTGTGGGTCGCTGGCCGCGGGTGCATTGCCCTTGTGCTCGATGCCGTAGTGATACCCAAAAATTTTTGCGTGCTCGCGGCCGAGTAGCGCTTCGAGCTCTTTCTGCGTCCACACGTAGAATGCGCCTTCTGCGTGTTCAGGCTTTCCGTGCTGGAGCAGGCTGTCGGCGTCCTCGGCGGAATAAAAGCCGCCGTCCTTGTCCGTCAGATCGCGCCGCACGTAATCGAGAATGTCCCGCGCCGTTTTTTCAAGTAGCGGCTCACGGGTGATCTGAAAGGCCGTCAGGTAAGCGGTGGCAAGCTGTGCCTGATCGTAAAGCATCTTTTCGAAATGCGGCACATGCCAGAATTGGTCCACGGAGTAGCGGTGAAAGCCGCCGCCGACGTGATCGTGAATCCCGCCCTCAGCCATTTTGCGCAGCGTCGTCAGCGTCATCTCCAACGCGCGCCTGCCTTCTTCCGATTGCGCCGCGGTGCCGTAAAGGTCGTAGAGGAAGTTGAACGTGACCGGCCGCGGGAATTTCGGCGCACTGCCGAAGCCGCCGAGCTTCGCATCGAAGTTCGAGGCAAACTGTCGATAGGCTTTATCGCGCAGCTCGCTCCCGACCTGACCGGAACTGGCGGAATGATCGACCGCCGAGCGCAGCCGGTCCAGAAGATGATCTGAACTGGTGACGATGTTCTGCCGATCCGTTTTCCAAGCTGATGCGATTTTTTTGAGGACGCTCGGGAAACCTGGCATGCCGCTGCGGTCTTCCGGCGGAAAATAGGTGCCGCCGACAAATGGTTTCAGATCCGGCGTAAGCCAGACGCTCATCGGCCAGCCGCCATGGCCGGTCGTCGCCTGCACGAACGTCATGTAAACCTGATCGATATCGGGCCGCTCTTCGCGGTCGACTTTGATGTTGACGAAGTTCTCGTTCATCAGCTTTGCGATCGCCGGATTCTCGAACGACTCGCGCTCCATCACGTGGCACCAGTGACAGGTCGAATAACCGACTGAGAGGAAGATCGGTTTGTTCTCCTTCTTTGCTTTTTCGAACGCCTCCTCGCCCCAGGGATACCAATCCACGGGATTGTACTGATGCTGCAGGAGGTAGGGCGATTTTTCCTTCGCAAGGCGATTGGTGTGACTCGTCTCCGCGGCGACTGCTGATGTCGTCAAATCAAGTAGCGCCAGCAGCACCGCCAGCGCGATGAGACTCTTTATCGTCATAGCGCGGATGCAGCAAAGCGCGTCTGCGTTGGCTTCGTCAGAGTAGCGAGCCAGCGATTGTCACGATGCGACGAGAGCGCAAGCGCTTCGAGTGTTGCTGGTTCCAGCGCTTGTTTTGCGGTCAGTAATGCCGTGATCTGAAATCTCAAGGGGCGGCGCGTCGCCACGGCTCCGCGCA
>DATHXZ010000012.1:0-3803 GCA_035459405.1 Chthoniobacterales bacterium | reverse complement strand
CTTCGGAACAGGAACCGAGTTTGCCTCGGGAGCTGAGCCGCTTCGCACCGAGACGAAGCCGCCAGCCTGCACGATGCGATCCAACGCGCCGCGATCGACGACAAGATCTTTGACGAACTTGAAGGGGCGCGCGCGGAACGGTTCCACAGTGATCGTGGCCCCATCGTTGAAGCGGCGCATGTAGAGCTGACACGCGGCGCCGGGATGATCGGGCCCGTGCGCTTCGCCATCGATCGTCAGTGAACAGGTGCCGCAGATGCCCTCGCGGCAATCCGATTCAAACGCGATCGGATCGTCCCCTTTCTCCACGAGCCGCTCGTTCACGATGTCGAGCAACTCGAGGAAGGACGTGTCGGGCGAGATGTCGCGAGCCTCGTAGTCGACGAGCTTGCCTTCGCGATCGGAACGGTCCTGGCGCCAGACTCTCAGGTGGAAGTTCATGGTTGAGAGTTGAGAGTTGAGAGCCGCATGGTGTGACGCCGACGATCCTAGAGCAATAGCGACCTGCGCAGGCCGCTTTGCATTTTGCTTTGCTCCTCCGCGGCGGCATACAGCGTTTTAAACTGCTCGTCCGTCAGGAAGCCTTGGCGCCGCGCGATGAACAATTGCGAGACAACTTCGCAGAGCGAACCAGTCGAGATCTCGACGAACCGCGCGAAGTCAGCTTTTGAGCTTTGAGACGTTCCTTCGGCCATATTCGATGAGACCGATACCGCCGCTCGGCGCATCTGATTGGTGAGCCCGAACCGCTCATCGGCCGGGAACCCGCGGGTGTCAGAATACACTAGGTCGGCGAAATCGATCGCTCTTTGCCAAACGTCGAGCTTTTCGAAATTAAACATCCTCTTGTCTCCGCGCGGCTCTCAACTCAACCAACAACCATCAACTTCACTTGTAGCTTCGTTGCGCGAGCTCGACCGTCTCGAACACAAGCGGCTCACGATGCAGCTTTGGCCGTTCAATTGTGCCGTTGCCTTGGAACTCCCACGCGAAGACGGATGCGAAGTTCTCGTCGTTGCGCAGCGCCTCACCGTCCGGTGTTTGATGTTCTTCCCGGAAATGTCCACCGCACGATTCGTCACGCTCCAGTGCGTCAACGCACATCAACTCGGCAAACTCCAGGTAATCGGCAACGCGTCCGGCACGCTCGAGCGATTGATTGTAACTCTCGCCGACACCCGGAACGCGGACATTGCGCCAAAACTCCTCACGGATCTGCGGGATCTTGCCAAGCGCTTCCTGCAGGCCGGCAGCGTTGCGCGCCATACCGCATTTGTCCCACATTAGCAGACCGAGCTCGCGATGGAATGAATCGACGGTGCGCGTGCCGTTGACGTCGATCATTCTCTGAATCCGCGCGCGCACGTCGGCCTCGGCTTGCTTGAACTCCGGAGCATCGACTGACGGGCGCTTGCCGATCTGCCCGGCGAGATACGTCGGCAATGTGTAAGGCAGCACGAAATAGCCGTCCGCCAGTCCCTGCATGAGCGCGCTCGCGCCGAGACGGTTCGCGCCGTGATCGGAAAAGTTCGCTTCGCCGATGACGTGCAAGCCGGGGACGTTGCTCATCAGATTGTAGTCAACCCAGAGCCCGCCCATCGTGTAATGCACGGCGGGGTAGATGCGCATCGGCTGCTTGTAAGCGTCCTCGCCGGTGATCTTCTCGTAGATATCGAAGAGGTTGCCGTAACGCTCGCGGATCGTCTTCTCTCCGAGCCGGCCAATGGCATCGGCAAAGTCGAGGAACACGCCGCGACCGCCAGGACCGACGCCGCGTCCCGCGTCGCACGCTTCCTTCGCGCTGCGCGAGGAGATGTCGCGCGGCGCGAGATTGCCGTAGCTCGGGTATTTGCGCTCGAGGTAGTAATCGCGCTCGGATTCCGGGATTTCCTGCGGCGCGCGTGTGTCGCCTTCTTTCTTTGGAACCCAAACCCGTCCGTCATTGCGGAGCGACTCGGACATGAGCGTCAGCTTCGATTGGTGCTGACCGCTGACCGGAATGCAGGTCGGATGGATCTGCGTGTAACAAGGATTCGCGAACAGCGCGCCCTTCTTGTGGACACGCCAGCTGGCGGTCACGTTCGAGCCGCGCGCGTTGGTCGAGAGATAGAAAACGTTGCCGTATCCGCCCGTCGCGAGCACGACCGCATCCGCTGCAAACGTCTCGATTTTTCCGGTCGCGAGATTGCGCGTGACGATGCCTTTGGCGTGGCCATTGACCAGCACCACATCGAGCATCTCGGTGTGAGGAAACATCTTCACCGAGCCTGTGCCGATCTGCCGGCAGAGCGCCTGATAGGCGCCTAACAACAGCTGCTGACCAGTCTGGCCGCGGGCGTAGAACGTGCGCGAGACCTGCGCGCCGCCGAAGGAGCGATTCGCGAGCAATCCGCCGTACTCACGCGCAAACGGGACACCCTGCGCAACGCATTGATCAATGATCGCGGTGCTGACGTCGGCCAGGCGGTAGACGTTCGCCTCGCGCGCCCGGAAGTCGCCCCCTTTGATCGTGTCGTAGAAGAGACGGAAGACGCTGTCGCCATCGTTTTGATAGTTCTTCGCGGCGTTGATGCCGCCCTGCGCTGCGATGCTGTGGGCGCGGCGCGGGCTATCCTGAAAGCAGAAGCATTTTACGTTGTAGCCCTGCTCGCCGAGCGTTGCCGCGGCGGACCCGCCGGCGAGACCAGTGCCCACCACGATCACCTCGAGCTTGCGTCGATTCGCCGGACTAACGAGTTTCGCGTGGTCCTTGTAGCTCGACCATTTCTTGTCGAGTGGACCGGACGGGATCTTGGAGTCGAGCGAGCCGATCATAATTGCTGCGCCGGCTTGATCAGCCCGGCGAGAACAGCGATCGGCATCGAGACGTAGCCGGCGAAAATCAGCCACGCGAAGATCCGCGCGCCACGCGCGAGCTTGGGCGTCAGCTTTTTGTCATTCAGGCCTAGCGACTGGAAAAAACTCGATGCGCCATGGCTCAGATGCAGGGCGAGCAGATACATCGCGAGGATGTAAAACCCGGAGACGAAGACGTTCTGAAACCCGTAAACCATCATCGAGTAAACATCGTGGCGGTTGAGCGGATCGAGCTTCAACAATGCAAAGCGCGGGTCCGCCACCTGCACGGTGAAGTGCGCGATGTGATAGATGATGAATGCGAGCAGCAGCAGCCCAGAAATCCACATCGAGCGCGATGCGATCGTCGACTTTACGTGCTCTTTCTTCGCGTAGGGGACCGGACGCGCTTTCCGGTTATCAATCGCGAGACGGACCGTAAAGTAAATGTGCAGCACCACTACGGCGAGCAGGAAGGCGCGAATGATCCAGAGCAGCACGCCCATGGCGCGCAGCTTTTCGGCGTAACTGTTGATGTATTCCTGCCCGAGGAAAATCTGCAGGTTACCGAGCAGATGGCCGATGATGAAGCCGACCAGGATGATGCCCGTTATGCCAACAATGTACTTCCGCCCGATCGATGATTTATAGAAGGCGGAGAGTTGATTCACCGTGGAAAGCCGCAGCGCTGCGGCTGTCGACGGCGTGAAAGTAGAAGCCGCGTTTCTCGCGGTCAAGCCGACGACGCGCTTAGCCAGTCCGAGGATGACTGGCCGCGCTTCGCGCGGGTCAAGTTGTAGCCGGGGACGCTGTCCCGGGTTGGTCGACGACGCGAGCGAAAACGCGAGACCAGCCGAGGACAGCGTCCTCGGCTACAACGGCGCTGATGCGTTCGACGTCCTGTAACGCACCACGCTCTGCGGCTTCTCGGAGACGCGGAGATAGATGCGACCGATGTATTCGCCGAC
>DATHXZ010000011.1:0-2609 GCA_035459405.1 Chthoniobacterales bacterium | reverse complement strand
CTGGGCGTGCACAAGCCCGTCGTCAGGCATGAGACGCGCCGCGCGCATGAGCGGCGGGATCGCTTGTGAGATGCGGTTCAGGTTGATGTAGGTGTAGCCAACGGTCGCCAGCATCACGCCGCTATCGGGCGACACGTCCGCCGCGCGGGAGAGGGCGGTGAGCGTGCCTTCGTTGTTGCCGACGGCGCGCTCGGCGCGTGCGAGCTGCACCCAGGTAAGCGCGTCCGAGGGAGCTAGCGCGGTTGCCTTGCGCGCATACGTCACGCTCTCGCTCTTGCGGCCAACACGAAGCGCACAGTCGCTCAGCGCAAACCAGCCGACCGCTGCCTTCGGTTCCATTTGCACATAGCGCTGCAGATGCGGAATGGCCCCCGCGGGTCGCCCTTGCATGCCTTCGACTTGCGCCAGCCCGAGGTGCGCCGCGGAGAGGTTCGGCTGCAACGTCGACGCGGTTTTGTAAGAGATGCGTGCATCGCCGAATTGCCGTAGTGCGCTGGCGATCACTCCGCGGAGGACGAAAGCGCCTGCGCTCCGCGGGTGCCGCTCGGTAAGCTGCCGAGCGAGGGCGTGGGCGCGACTGCCGTTACCGGCCTTGACGGCAGCAAAGATTCCGCCGACGAGCGGGTCGCGCCCTGCCGGATCAGCCGACTGCATCGCGCGTTCTGGCGCAGGCTTCACGATCTTCTCTGGGGGCGGGAGCTTGCTGAGCAGCCGGTCGATCGAAGGGTCAGTCTGCTGTGCGCGCGCGAGCGACGCTGTGATTGCCAGAAAGGCGACGTTCAAAGCTACGCAGCCGCCGCGAAGGGGAAGGGGGCGCATACGGTTCTGTAGATGAGCATCCTACGCATTCCAAGCGAAATGTCCGTGCTCTACCTTGCCGGCGGGCAGCTCCGCTGTTACTCGATAGAAATGCGATCGTTAGCAGGGAAACAATGGACGGCGGTCGGTTTGCTGGTCCTGCTCGTTTGCGCGACGGCTAACGCTGCGTCGGTCTGGAAAGTGACCGGCCCGAACGGCGAGACGCTGTATCTCGGCGGATCGGTTCACGCGCTGCGGAGCACCGACTACCCATTGCCGCCGGCGTTTAATCGCGCCTTCGATGCCTCGACCCATCTGGTGTTTGAGGTCGACGACAAGGGAATGTCCGGCACAACCAAGAGCCTGCTGAAAGCCGGCGAGTATCCGAAAGGCGACAGCCTGAAGAACCATGTCGACCCGCGCACCTATAACTACGTGAAGCGGGTCTTCGGTTTGATGCAGGTGCCGGAGCCGAAGTGGGCGCGTTACCGTCCCTGGTTTCTCGTGCTCCTCTTGCAGTCGAGTGGGATGCGCGACTTCTCCGGCCAGCTTGGGGTGGATCAGTTTCTCTCCAACCGCGCGAAGGCGAATAAGAAGGCAGTGTCCGGGCTTGAGACTGGCGCGGAGCACGCAGCCGTCTACTCCGGGCTGAGCGATCGACAGGGCGAGGCGCTGTTGCTGCATATGTTCATCCCACAGGAGCGCGAGCGCGGCGACTCTCCATCGTGGATGCCGGCCTGGCGGCGCGGCGACGCGGACGCGATCACCGCGAGCATGCACGCGGCTTATCGCGATTTCCCCGCCTTCGCGGTGCGGATCCTCGATGAGCGCAACCGGCGTTGGATGCCGAAGGTCGAGGGCTATCTCCGAAGCGGGCAGACGCACTACGTGGTCGTCGGTGCGGCGCATCTCGGCGGGCCGAATGGCTTGCTCGCGATGTTACGCGCCAAAGGCTACCAGACGGCGCAGCTCTGAGGGTTCGGTCGGCGGCCGATGCCTCGTTACGTCGCTTTTCTCCGCGCCATCAATGTCGGTGGGCGTGTGGTGAAGATGCAGGGACTGCAGGAGCTGTTCGAGCAGCTCGGCTTTCGGGAGGTGGAGACGTTTATCGCGAGCGGGAATGTTATCTTCAAATCACCAGCGAAGACCGCAGCGTCACTCGAGGTGAAGCTCGAGCGGCTTCTTCAACGCGAGCTCGGCTACGAGGTGAAAACATTCGTCCGGTCGGACGCGGAACTCGCGGAGATTGCAGGGCAGGTGCCGTTTGGGCGCGCGTCAGACTCGGGCGACAGCACGTTGTACATCGGCTTCCTGAAGACTGCGCCGACAAGCGAGACATGCGACCGGCTGCTCGCTGCGCAGACCGCAGTCGACGCGTTTCGCATCGTCGGACGAGAGCTGTATTGGCTGTGCCGCGGTCGATCGAGCGACTCGACGTTCGCTGGTCCGAAGCTCGAGAAGACTCTCCGGATGCCCACAACGCTGCGCAACTCGAACACTGTGCTAAGGATCAGCGCCAAATACCCAGCGCGCGTGTGAAATAATGCCGGCGATCAGCTGCCTTCCGCAAAGACGAAGATGATCGCCATCACGATCAGGATGAAGATGACGAGCAGGGTGACTTTGAGCCAGCTCTTCGGGTATTTGCCCGCGACGGTGCCGGTGAACCCGTTGCAAACGATGCGGAACGTCTTTGCACCGTATTGATACGTCAGCAGCCAGAGCGGGAGCAGGACGTGCTTGAACGTCTGCTGGCTGTAGTCAGCGTCGACCTGCAGGTTCCAGTGCGTGTCGCCCGGCACCTGCTCGGC
>DATHXZ010000010.1:0-5607 GCA_035459405.1 Chthoniobacterales bacterium | reverse complement strand
CGTCCTGAGTTGCGGCGTCCTGAGTTGCGGCGTCCTGAGTTGCGGCAACGGAATCGCGTTCGCTGTCGCGCGCTTCGATCGCTTGGTCGGCAGGCCGGGTTGCTGACTGCACAGTGTCATCGTCAGAGGGTAGTGCCGCCTCTGCCGGAGCATCAGGTTCATCTAGGTCGGGTGATTTCGCCGGCGCCTGCTCTATCTCTGCCGATGTTTCATCGCGACGGTCTTCCGCTGCGCGGTCTGTCACCTCGTCGTTTTCGGCAATCTCAGCAGAGGCTTCCAATGCTTCCTCTGCTTTTCGCTCGGCCGGAGCGGCTTCCGCCCGCGGTTCCGCTGTCGGTGGACGCTCCACCGGACGAACCTGCGCAGCTGCCTCTTCATCGACGCCGTTCAGCGTTTGCTGTGCACCGCCCTCAGCCGTTTGCGAGATTTCTCCCGGCAAGCCTTCCGGGAAGAAGAACCGCACGAGCGAACAAAAATCCTGGTCTGCCCGACCACTGTCTGCTTCGTCGAGGAGACTGTCGCGCGCCGCCTCCGTTGCGCCGAGCGTCAGGCCATACGAACGCGCCATGCGTGCCGCGATCTGCACATCCTTGAGCATGTGCTTGACCGAGAAATGCGGATCGAAGTCGCCCTCGATCATTTTCGGCAGCTTCATCGTCAACGTGCCGGAGTTGCTCGCGTTGCCGCGCAGCGCCGCCGCTAACTTCTCCGCCCCGAGCCCCGAGTGGTGGACCAGCGCCAACGCTTCGGCCGCCGCTTGCACCGTCGCAGCCGTGACCATGTTGGTCGCGATTTTAACCGTCGTTGCCTGGCCAATCTCGCCGATCTCGATGATCTCCTTGCTGCTCGCCTGAAGCACCGCGCGCGCACGCTTGTAGGCCGCGTCGTCGCCGGCCACGTAGTAGACGAGCTCGGCTTTCTCCGCCGCGACTTTGCTCCCGGTAAATGGCGCATCGAGGAAATGCGCGCCGCGTCGCTGCACGAATTCCGCCGCATTCCGCATCGTGTGCGGCGCGACGGTGCTATGGGCCATGATCACATGCTGCGCGCTCAGTGCCGGCTTCATTTGCTGCACCATCTGCAGCAGCGCTTCGTCGTCCGAGACGAAGATTTGGACGAAATCGCACAGCTCGGCCAGCTCCGATGGCGATCCGACGAAGTTCGGGTAGGGGCGTGGCGTCCGGTTCCAGACGAACACCTGAAATCCGCGTCGCCGCAGGTTATCCGCCACTCTGCGCCCGATGATTCCGAGCCCGATTACACCGACATTTTTCTGCGTGCGACGCGACATCGTAAGTGATCGCCACAACGACAGCGGGCGAACGCCAAAAAATCACGGTAAACGCAGCGATGCGCAATCCCGAACTGCGCCGGACCGCTGGCTAAAGTGGTGTGCGGATGAATTCCGCCGCTGCCAGACGGTGCTGAAGCCGTTCGACCGCCGGGCCGCGCTTCCCGTTCGCCAGATGCAAAGCAATCTCCGCTTGCACCTCTTCAAACGGCATCTGACGAGCCGGTCGGCCCTCGGTGAGTTGGAGAATGTGAAACCCGTGCTGAAGTCGAACCGGCTTGCCTGGCTTTCCCGGCGCGAGCTTCTCCACTTCGGCGATGAAGTCCGGCGGCATTCTTTCGGCAGAGAAAAACCCGAGATCACCCCCACGATCCTTTGTCGCTTCGTCTTCGGACGCCTCTGCAATCAACAACGCGAAGTCCTCGCCTTTCGTTAGGCGCTTCGCCAGCGCCCTGGCGGCATCCTGCTTTGCCTGCACGGCGTCTGGCGGCGTTACCTCGGGTGCGGCAAGAAAAAGGTGGCTGACACGAAACCGCACAGGCTGCGCGAACCATTCCTGCTTTGATTGGTAAAGCGTGCTGCATTCTTGATCAGTCACGTGCAGCTCAGGCGCGATTTGCTTCTCGATCCACTGCTGCGCGCGCAGGTGCTCCGTAATCGTGGCGCGCAACCTTTCAGCCGACAGACCCGACGCCTCCAGCTGCGCGTCGAAAACCTCCGCAGGACCGAACTGGTGCCGAAGCAGCTCAACTTCGCGCTGGAGCGTCGCATCGTTGACCGGCTCGCCGCTCGATTCCCGGCGCAGATTCGCGGCAATGATGAGCTGCGCAACATCTTCCCCTTCGTGCAGGTCGGACTCGTAAATCCCGGCGCCATTGACCACCGCGACCAACTCACCGCGACCAGACGCGCGCGCGATGACGTCGCGCGCAGCCGGCCAGCGATAGAAAAACTCGGCGCACGCCAGACCCGCCACGCACGCGCCGATGATCAGCAGCAGCGCGATCAATGTGCGTTTCACTTCAGGGCGTCCTCCGCCAAATATCGCGCCGCGACTGAGCCGACGATGTCGAGGCTTTCCGCGCTAATCTGATCCATCGTGTCGCCCGGCGTGTGCCAGGCGGGGAAATCGAAATCGATCACGTCGATCGTCGGGATGTCGATCGCATTCAGCGGGGCGTGGTCATCGAGGATGTCGCCCGGCGAATAAGTAAAATGCCTCCGCACGTTCAGCGCGTCAGCCGCCGCAAAGATGCCGCGCGCAATCTCCTTCGGCGAGTCCGGCGGAAGCGTGATCGTCAACGATTTGTCGCCCACCATGTCGAACACGATGCCACCGCGGAACTGCTTCGCTTTGTCCTCGGCGACGAGTTGTTTTGCGAAATGTCTGCTCCCGTACAACCCGTCGGTTTCGGTGAAGCTGACGTAAGCCTCCTCGCCGTCGAAAAACACCAACTGCACTTTCCCTGCGAGTTCCGGGCGCATTGCGAGCACGCGCGCCATTTCGATCAGCACGCCGTTACTCGAGCCGCCGTCATTCGCGCCGACGAAGGGCACCTCATCGTAGAGCTTTGTGTCGTAGTGCGAACCGAGGATGAAACTCGGCGGCTGCTGCGAGGCGGCGAACGTCGCGATCAGATTGACGAAGGTCACAGGTCCGCGCGGCGTTTGATTGCTGAATGCCTGCCGTGTGACTCGCCAGCCAATACGTTCCAGTTGCTCGGTGATGTAGACACGTGAGCGCTCGAGAGCCTCGCTGCCGGGCGGGCGCGGCCCGTGATCGACGAGTTGCTGGACGTGCTGCAGCGCGTTCTCGCCGGAGAATTCCTCCCAGATCTTCACGGAAGCTTCCTTTGAGCCGCTCCGTTCACCGCAGGCGGCTAGGAACAGCACGACGATAATCGCGACACGCGCTTGCATCGCGCGGCCTAGCTGTCGCTGTTGGCCAAACCGAGCGCACTCAGCAGGCGCTCGAGATCATCGTTGCCGTAGTACTCGAGCTCGATGCGGCCGCGCTTTTCGCCGTGGTGCAATGTCACGCGCGTCCCGAGATGCTGTTGCAATCGATTCTGCAAGTCTTCGAGCTGCGCAGACTGAATCGGCGCGTTGACTGTTTGCCGCCTGCGACGGCGTGTTCCGCCGAGTTGTTTCGCGACGAGCCGCTCCGCATCCCGGACGGTCGCGCTGCGCCGTAGAATCGTCTCCGCGACTGCGAGCTGTTCGTCCTGTGCTTTCAATCCAAGCAGCGCCTTCGCGTGGCCGACGGACAACAATCCCTTCGTCACCCAGCTCTGCACCTGCTCATGCAGATCCAGCAGCCGCATCGAGTTGGCGACCGCCGCGCGGCTGCGGCCAACCTTTAGCGCAATATCTTCCTGTCGCATTTCAAACTCGCGCGCGAGTCGCGCATAGGCCTGCGCTTCTTCGATCGGATTGAGGTCTGCGCGCTGGAGATTTTCGATCAACGACAGCTCGAGCACGTCGCGATCGCTTGCTTCGCGCACGATCACCGGCGCTTCGACCAGCCCGAGCTGCTGCGAAGCGCGCCAGCGGCGTTCGCCCGCGATGAGCTCATGCTTGCCATTCACCATGCGCACGATGAGCGGCTGAATGATTCCGTGCTGCCGGATGGAATCGACGAGCTCCTGCAGTGCTTCCGGAGCGAACTCGGTGCGGGGCTGCAGCGGACTCGCCACGATGCTCGAGAGCGGCACCTGCTGAACCTTCTCGCCTGCAGCGCCCTCCTCCTGCATCTCTGGCGCGGGCGTTGGCGCCGGCTGCGGACGCGTTCCGATCAGCGCGCCGAGACCTTTGCCGAGAGCAGATTTTGCCATCGGCCGCAGGCTATCGGAAGCGACGTAGCTGCGCAACCGCAGCAGCGGCCAGCTACTCTCGTCGACCGCGTCGCGGAGGTGCCGGGCTCGGCGTCGGCGTGGCCTTGCCCTTGCCGAAGATCAGCGCGTTCGGCTTCTGCTCGAGCGTGTCAGATAATGCGCGCACCGAACGCAGCGTGTCGTCGAGCTCGCGCATCGTCGACGTGAGCTGGCGATACACGGGTGACTCCGCGTTGAACCCGGCGGCCGTTTTGCTCAGGCTTTCGCTCATTGATTTCACTGACTCTAGCGCCGCGGTCGCGTTGCGCACCGTGTCGTCGAGCGGAAGCGCTGCCAGTTTATCGAGCAGCGCGGTCGCTTTGTCCTGGAGTTCGCCGAGCCCGCCGGAGGTCGTCGGAATGAGGCGATAGCCCTCGATTTCAGCAACGGTCGCCGGCGGCACATCCTTCTGGAAGTCGAGATCGACATACATTTGTCCGGTCAGGAGGTTGCCGGTCTTGAGGCTCGCGCGCAGCCCATTGCGCACCGCATCCGCAACGAAGTTCTCCGCCGCTTCCGTGTTGTCCGTCGGAATGTTGGTGATGAAGCTGGGATCCACCTGGATCAGGACCGGTACGCGTCGTTCCGGGTCGTTAGGCAGATAGCGGAACGAGACACCGTTCACCGTGCCGACGCGCACACCGCGGAACTCCACTGGAGCGCCCTCGTTCAGCCCGCGGGCGCTGCCGCTGAAGAGCAGGAGATACGGCACGCTCGTCCGCATCGAGAAGCGCGTGGTCGCTTCGAGGCTCTCGTAGAGGGCGAATGTGGCGCCATCAGGTGCGGGAGGCCCGGACGGTGACCCGGGTGCCTGCCCGAACGTGATGCCGCCCATCAGGAGCGATTCGAGAGTTCCCGTGCGCACTTGCAAGCCATTAGCGCCGACCTGCACATCGAGCCCGCTCGCGTTCCAGAACTTCGTGTTCGCTCGGACAAGCGGCGCAAATTCAGCGGAGATGAACGCGAGGAACTCAACCTTGCCGTTCTCGGGATGGAAGATGCGGTTCTCGATCCGCCCGGCGTTCAGGCCTTTATAGGTGATCGCGGTACCGGGAGCGATCCCGCCGGCTACATCGGTGATGAGCGTGACGTGCAAACCGGGAACGCCTTGTGGCGTGACGGGAGGTTGCTCGAGGCCAACAAACTCGCGTCGCGGCGTCTCTGACACGCCAGGCGCCAGCTCGATGTAGCTGCCGGACACCAGCGTGCTCAGGCCGGAGATGCCGCCTGCGCCATACCGCGGACGCACGACCCAGATCTGGGTATCCTGCGTCAGCAGGCGCGTCGCTTCATTCGTCATCTGCATGGTGACGACGACGCCTTTCAGATCATTCGTTAGGGTGACATTCTCGACTGTGCCCACGTTCACGCTGCGGCACAGGACCGGCGTCTTGCCACCGGCAATCCCGTCAGCCGTCTCGAATGTGACCGTGATCACCGGTC
>DATHXZ010000009.1:0-5703 GCA_035459405.1 Chthoniobacterales bacterium | reverse complement strand
GCGATCACACCGCGTATCGCTCCATCGAACGTCCGCAGCACCGTGCCCCCTTCGGCGACCGCCAGCACGCAGCGGAACTGCGCGACGGGCGCACCGGCCGCACCGGCAGCGGCGAGCTCTGCGAGAAGCTTCGCCACGTTCTCTCGATCGCTCGCGTGCGGACCAGCGTAGCGCGCCGAGTATATGCCCGGCGCTCCTCCGAGTGCCTCGACTTCGAGCCCGGAATCATCTGCGACTACGAGACCGGGGAGAAGCTGCGAAATTGTCACGGCTTTCAGCGTCGCGTTTTCTTCGAACGTGCCGCCCGACTCTTCGACTTCCGGCAGATCGGTGCGCCTGGTTAAGTCGGTCACGCGGAAGTTTGGACCCAGCATCTGGGCAAACTCACGGGTTTTGTGCGCATTGCGCGTTGCGAAAAGAACGTGATGCATCGCGGAACTTTTACGGCGGACCTGGCAACATTTTCCAGCCGGTTGCGCGACAACGCTCCGAATCCTGTTAATCCTCTCTTCCGTCTGCCATGAGCGAGCGCCGCAAACCCTACCCTTTCGACCAGATCGAGCCCAAGTGGCAGACCGACTGGGATGAACGCAGCGCATTCCGCGCGCCCAATCCCGGAGACCCGGACTTCGATCCGAACCGGCCGAAGTTCTACATCCTCGACATGTTCCCGTATCCAAGCGGCGCGGGACTGCACGTCGGACACCCGGAGGGATATACGGCCACGGACATCGTCGCACGCTACAAGCGGATGCGCGGATTTACCGTGCTGCATCCGATGGGTTGGGACGCATTCGGTCTGCCCGCGGAGCAGTATGCCATCAAAACCGGGCAGCACCCTGCGATCACCACGCGCGAGAACATCGCCAAGTTCAAGACGCAGCTGAAACGCATCGGCTTCTCCTATGACTGGTCTCGGGAGATCAGCACCGCTGAGCCGGATTACTTCCGCTGGACGCAATGGATCTTCCTCCAGATCTACAATTCGTGGTTCAACCCTGAGACGAACTGCGCGGAACCGATCTCCACTTACACCGGCGACGATCCTAATTCCGTCCGACTCGCCTACGTCGCCGAGGTGCCGGTGAATTGGTGCCCTGAGCTCGGAACAGTGCTGGCCAACGAGGAGGTGATCGACGGCAAAAGCGAGGTTGGCGGATTCCCAGTGGTCAGGCGTCCGATGCGGCAGTGGATGCTGCGGATAACGGCATACGCTCAGCGGCTGATCGGCGAGCTCGATGGGCTCGACTGGCCTGAGGGGATTAAGCTGCTGCAGCGGAATTGGATCGGTCAGAGCGAAGGTGCTGTCGTTCGGTTCGCGGTCACTCCGGGTGACGTTGTAGCCGGGGAAGGTGTCGCCGGCCGCTCTGTTGACGAACGTCTCCTTTCTGCCGGGGACTGCGTCCCCAGCTACAACAGCGTCTCCGCGCACAGCATCGAAGTCTTCACCACGCGCCCCGACACACTTTATGGCGCGACTTACATGGTGCTCGCGCCCGAGCATCCGCTCGTCGATCAACTTACGAGCGAGGCACAGCGGGAGGCAGTAGCCGCATACCGCGAGCAGATCGCATCAAAGTCGGACCTTGAGCGGACCGATCTCGCGAAGGAGAAGACCGGCGTCGCCACGGGCGCATTCGCGGTGAATCCGGCTAACGGCGAGCGCGTGCCGATCTGGATCGCCGACTACGTGCTCATGGGCTACGGCACCGGCGCGATCATGGCAGTGCCGGCACACGATGAGCGCGACCTGGAGTTTGCCCGCAAGTTCGGTCTACCGATTCGCGAAGTCGTTCAACCAGCGGAGGGCGAAGCGATCGGCTTCACGGGCGACGGCGTCGCGATCAATTCGCCGTTGCTAAACGGCCTGCCAACAGCGGAGGCAAAACAGAAGATCATCAGCTGGCTCGAGGAAAACGGGCGCGGCACGCGAAACATCCGGTTCAAGCTGCGCGACTGGCTTTTCTCGCGACAGCGGTATTGGGGCGAGCCGTTCCCGATCGTGTGGCGTGACGGTAAACACGAAGCGCTTGGCGAATCGGAGTTGCCGATCACACCGCCAGCGCTCGAGGACTTCAAACCGACCGGCACCGGCGAGCCGCCGCTCGCGAAAGCGTGGGACTGGATCCGCTATTCCGAGAACGCCACGCGCGAGACGAACACGATGCCGCAGTGGGCGGGCTCGTGCTGGTATTACCTCCGCTTTTGCGATCCGCGGAACGCCGAGCGATTCGTCGGTATTGAGGCCGAGCGCCACTGGATGGGCGGCAGCCAGCCGGCCGCTGTGGATCTTTACGTCGGCGGCACCGAGCACGCCGTGCTGCACCTTTTGTACGCCCGGTTCTGGCACAAGGTGCTGTTTGACCTGGGGCATCTCTCGAAACCGGAGCCGTTCCAGCGGCTGGTGAACCAGGGCATGATCCTCGGCGAGGACGGGCGCAAGATGTCGAAGCGGTGGGGCAACGTCGTCGACCCGCTCGACGTCATCGCCGAATACGGGGCGGATTCGTTCCGCTGCTACGAGATGTTCATGGGGCCGCTCGAGCAGATGAAGCCGTGGAGCATGAAAGGCGTGGAAGGCGTCTCCCGTTTCCTTGCCCGCGTCTGGCGTTTGGTGATGGAGGAAAACCAGGCTGGCGACTGGGTTCTCTCCGGAGCCGTCCAGGACGTCGCGCTCGAGAAGCGCCAGCGCAAGCTGATGCACGCGAGCATCAAAAAGGTCACGGAAGACATCGAGGCGCTGGCATTCAATACCGCGATCTCGCAGATGATGGTTTACGTGAACGAGTTTACGAACGCCCCGGTGAAGCCCGTCGCCGCGTTGCGCATGCTTCTCGTGCTGCTCAACCCATTCGCGCCGCATCTCACGTCGGAGCTGTGGGCAACCCTGAACGGCCAGTTTCCCGATGCGGCGCGCGATATCACCGACTGCGCATGGCCGATGCACGATCCCGCTTACCTCGTCGAGGACGAGGCCGAGATGGTCCTGCAGGTGAACGGTAAAGTCCGAGACAAGATGACGATGCCGATTGATGCGCCGCAGGCTGAGGTCGAGGTGGCAGCGCTCACGAACCCAAAGGTGCAGGAGCTCATCGCCGGCAAGACGGTCCGCAAGGTCGTCGTCGTGCAGAACAAGCTTGTCAACGTTGTCGCAAACTGAGACACGCCCACGCGCATGTGGAAAGAATTCAAAGAGTTCGCGATCAAAGGAAATGCCGTCGATCTGGCGGTCGGCGTGATCATCGGCGCGGCGTTCGGCTCGATCGTGACCTCCCTAGTGAAAGACGTCCTGATGCCGCCGCTGAGCGTGCTCACCGGAGGACTCGACTTCTCGAACAAGTTCATCGTCCTCAAGGCGGGCGAGGGTGGCGCAACTAACTTCGCCACCCCAGCAGAAGCAGTCGCCGCCAGGGCAATCACGTGGAACTACGGCAATTTCCTGACGCTGCTGATCAATTTTCTGATCGTCGCGTTGTGCGTCTTTATTCTTGTCCGCGCACTGAACAAGACGAAACGCCCAAAGCCGAACACGCCGCCGGTTTCGAAAGATTGCCCGGCATGCGCGATGACGATCCCCGTGAAGGCGACTCGGTGTCCGCATTGCACATCGGAGATCGGCGCGGTGGCGCCAGCTCGGACCTAGGCCGCTGCTCTTTCCGGCAACCGGAGAATCCGAGTCGGACTGCAGAGCCAGATCTGGCTCTCCGCGTCCGCACGCCAAGGTGCTCCGGCTGCCCATGGCGAAAACGCCGGCATGATCCAGCAGCGGTCCTGCTGAACGAACGCTGGCAGCTTCAACCGCAGCCCGGCGCCGTCGCGGACGGTTCCCGACGGGTGATGGTGGCCGATGATCTGGATTCGCCCCGCCGTCTCGGCGGCGGCGCAGTGGCCGTGGTGGAAATGAAAGCCATCGCTTTGCCACGAATCGTGCGTTCCTAAGACAGCAGCAAGCCGGCGATCGTGGTTGCCAGCGAGCGCGATGACCTCACACGCGCCACGCAAGCGGTCGAGCAGCATCCGAGCTTCGTCCACCGAGGCGCGGTCGTGGACAATATCGCCGAGGATCACGAGCTGGCGCGGCCGATAGTCGAGGAGCAGCTCAATCAGCCGCTCCTCGACAAACTTCATCCCCCACATCGGCATGAGCCGGCCGGCCGCGCGCTGGCTCAATTCATAGCCGAAATGCAGGTCGGCCACGGCTAGCCATCCCTGCCGGTTATGGAAGAGCGCCAGCCGTGCGTCCAGTAACACGTCCTCCGCTACCGTTGCCTGACTGGCACTGCCGATGTCCATGAACGCCCGCGGGCGGCGGAAATTATCTCTTGCCACCTCGCCCTTCAATGCGTAATAGGGCGGCTTCCTAAATGGCAACGATTCTGAGACTTACGTTAATTGCGGGTTTTGCCTGCTTGTTTACGAGCTGCGTAACGACGACTGAACGCACTCGGGTAACACAGACCAAACCGGCCGCTACCGGTTCTGGCGAGCGCTTCCAGAAGGTCCGCACCACGGCTTACACGCACGGTGAAGGAAGTGGGCCGCGCAACGCAGTTGGGCGCCCGCTTGCAGGTGGCGGGTGCAAAAGCGCGGCTGCGGATTGGTCGCGCTTCCCAGTCGGCACCAGATTCCGGGTTGTCAGCACCGGCCAGGAATACGTCGTCGACGATTACGGCACGGCTCTGATCGGCACCAACACAATCGACCTCTACAAGGATTCGAGTGCAGAGATGCATCGCTGGGGCGTGCGCCACGTCGATATCGAGATCCTGCAGTTGGGTTCGCGTGATGAGAGCCTCAAGATCCTTCGACCCCGCCACCGCGCTCGCATCGTGCGCCGCATGATTGCCAGTCTCGAGACGCGCAAGACATCGTAGCGCCGGCGCAGCCAGCAAGCCCGACGTTTCTTCTGTAGAGGCGATCTATAACCCCGAAGAGCATGTGGGAGTCAGCCGCTCATCCGGCGGTCACAGACCGCGCTACAGAACATTGACAGCCGACCCGCTAACCCCACCTTGCCAGCGTGAAAATTCTGGTAGTTGGGGGAGCGGGATACATCGGCAGCATCTGCACCGAGTTGCTGCTCGATGAGGGGCACAGCGTCGGCGTCTTCGACAACCTGACCGAAGGCCACCGGCGTGCCATCGACCCCCGCGCCGAACTCATCGAAGGGGACCTCACCGAGCGCGAACAGATTGAAACGGCGCTCAATCGGCTGAAGCCGGACGCCGTCATGCATTTCGCGGCGAGCGCGCTGGTCGGCGAGTCGATGCAGAATCCGTCGAAGTACTTCCGCAACAACGTCGCCAACGGCATCAACCTCCTCGATGCCATGGTAGCCACGGGCGTGAAACGGCTCGTCTTCTCGTCCACCTGCGCCACTTTCGGCCCACCGGAGCGGATCCCGCTTGACGAAACGGAGCCGCAGCGGCCCATCAATCCCTACGGCGAGTCAAAGCTCGCCTTCGAGCGGATCTTGCGGTGGTACGACGAAATTCACGGGCTGCGCTTCGTCGCGCTCCGCTACTTCAATGCGGCCGGTGCGTCGGCGCAGTTCGGTGAGGATCATCGGATCGAGACACACCTGATTCCGAACATCCTCAAAGTCGCGCTCGGGCAGAAATCACACGTCGAGATCTACGGCACCGACTACGAAACGCCAGACGGCACGTGCATTCGCGACTACATCCACATTCTCGACCTGGG
>DATHXZ010000008.1:0-2842 GCA_035459405.1 Chthoniobacterales bacterium | reverse complement strand
AGGAGCACGAAGTTGACGAGCGTGCCAAGCACCACGCTGGTCGCGACGCGGATGCCCATCAATCCCCCCACCCCCAGCATGGCCGCATCGAGTGTCAGCCGAAGGCCCAGCGTGCGGAATTCGGTGCCGAGGATCTTCGGCGTCCAGAGCTGCCACTTTGCGGCGAGCATGTAGTAGTAATCGTCGAGGCGCTCGTGGAAGTGCCACTCTGTCGTCCAGCCGAGAAGTCGATCGAGCCGCAGCAGCTTGAATTGCACGAGCCGCTGCAGGCCGTCGCTGATGAAGAACTGATAGATCGCCGTCAGCCCCGCGGTGATGCCGAGCAGCTTGGCTTTGTAGACACCTTCACCGGCTGCGCCGTGATAAAGCGCATCGAGGACGACGCCGCACGCGCGACCTTCCGGAAACGGGAGCTGGTCCTCGTTGATGAAGCGCCGCTTCATCGGAAAGGCGACGAGCACGCCGACGAGCGACATGATGGTCATCCAGACGAGCATGTGCCACCACGGCACGATGACGTTCGTCACCATCATGTAGGCGGCGAGGCTCGAAACGAGCGGCGTTGTCATGTAACCGGCTGCCGTCGCGATGGATTGCATCGCGTTGTTCTCGAGAATGGTGAAATCGTTCGCCATGCGCAGGCGCGCCAGCATGCGAAACATCGCGAACGCGAGGATCACCGAGGTGAGCCCGACGCCGAGCGTTACGCCAGTTTTGCCGCCGATGTACAGATTGGTCGCGGAGAGAATGCCGCCCAGCAAAAAGCCCGTGAGCCCGGAGCGAAGCGTGAGCTGCGGCAGGTCGCCCCGATAGACGTTCTCAAACCACCAACGATCCTTCTGTTCGCGCGTCCAGGTGCGGGTCTGTTCGTCGGTCAATTGAGCGAGTGCCATGGCGTATTTGGATTTCGGGTGAGGCTGCGCGGTCGGGGGTGAGAAAGCGAGGGAGATTCGTTAGGCGCCGGGCTTGTGGATCAAGCCTGCGCCGCAGGCATCTTTGTAGAACGGTCGCGGCAGGTCCATCGAGCGCGATTCGCCGTTGAGGAGAAATGTCTCGGCGCCTCGATTTGCGACCCGCCATTCGTCGAATGCGCGCCGCACGCCGCCCGATCCGGTCACATCGAAGCCTTGCGCGAAGCGGCTGACATCGTGCACGACGAGCAAGCCGCCCGTGGCGAGCTCGGCGTACCAGAGATCGAGTTCGTCCAGCGTGGCGCGGTACTCATGCGAGCTGTCGAGAATGATCAACTCGGGCGCACCGCCGAGATACTCGCGCGCCCGCCCGGCGGAGCCGGAATCGAGCGAATTACCTTCGGCGACTTCGACAAACTCGAGCAGATTTGCGCGCTCGATCCATCCGCGAGCAACGCCGCAGAACTCCCGATCGATATCCAACGTGAACAAGCCGCGCGCTGCATTCATTTGCCGGAGCATGAACCCGAGAAGCAATGCCGAGTAGCCGGCGTGCGTGCCGAGCTGAACGATTCGGGCCGCGCGGTTGCCCATGACGAGCCCGTGCAGCAACGACATCAGAGGGACAGCAGCCTCGCCGATCTGCCCCGCGCGGTCCGTCTTCGAATACCACTCCGCGATGATCGGCCACTCGTCGTCGCTCAATGAAGCGTAAACCGGCGGGACATAGTCCATGCCGGGCAGGCGATGCCACCAGTACCGCGGCGCGGGGTCGTCGGTCCAGCGGCGTGAACGCTGCACGTCGTGAGGCATCCGACCACCGTATACAGCAGCCGTTGGCAGGCCAAGTCGCGGCTGGTTTACGGCTCTTCGTTCTCGGCAACCGGGTCGAGCAGTTCGCCCTCGGCTGGGCCAGCTGCTTCCGGCAGTTCGACTTCCGGAAGTTCGTCGATCCAGTTCTGCGGCTCGGCTGCCTTCGCCGTCCGGCGTTCACTTTTCGCCTTCGATTTGGAAGCAGCTTTGCTGCTCTTGCGTTTTCGCGAGCTGGACTTGCTGGTCTTCGAGCTCTTCTTGGAAGACGCGCTCTTCTTACGAGTGCTGCTGCTCGATTTGCTTTTCGACTGCGACGAGGAGCGTTTTGGCGTCGACGCTGCAGCGAGCGGCGCAAGCACGCTGAAAGAGAAGATGGCCGCGAGGGGGATCGCAAATTTGAGAATATTCACGACAAGTAAGAATCGTATGTGATTTACGCGGTGGCTGTTGATGCAACCCCACCGGCTCCCCGGAGTTGCCAGAAATCTAGGGAGAAAGCCGGTCGATGCGCCAGTTGCCTTCCCCCTCGCGGGTGTAGCGAAATCGGTCGTGCAGACGGTTGGTGCGCCCCTGCCAGAACTCGATCGAATGCGGCCTCACGCGGTATCCGCCCCAATGAGGCGGGAGCGGAACGTCCGCGCCTTCGTATTGCGTAGTCACCTCCGCGAGCCGCGCTTCGAGTGCCGCGCGGTCGGCGATGACTTCGCTTTGGCTCGAGGTCCACGCGCCGAGCCGGCTGCCGGGCGGGCGGGAGCGGAAATACTCCTCCGATTCGTCGCGCGATGTTTTCTCGACGGTGCCTTCGATGCGTATCTGGCGTTCAAGTTGGACCCAGAAAAGGCAGAGCGCGGCGCGGGGATTTGCGTCGAGGTGCCGGCCTTTGTCGCTGCGGTAATTCGTGAAGAAAACAAAGCCGCGATCGCTGATCGCCTTCAGCAAAACGATCCGCGCGGAGGGCGCGCCATCAGCCGTCGCCGTCGCGAGCGTCATGGCATTGACGTCGCGGATTTGTGCCGCTGCCGCTTCGCCAAACCAGATGCCGAATTGCTTGATCGGATCGGGATCGAGGTCGGCGCGCCGCAGCCCGTGCGCGACGTAGTCGTGTCGAAGAGCGGCGA
>DATHXZ010000007.1:0-7588 GCA_035459405.1 Chthoniobacterales bacterium | reverse complement strand
CTGCACCTGTCTCAACATTCTTATGAAATCCACGCAGGAAATCACGCGCGAAGTGCAGGAGCTCGGCCAGTGGATCCCTGCGCTGCGGGAGCAAGTCGGCCACGTCGTCATCGGCCAGAAATATCTCGTCGACCGGCTGCTGCTCGGGTTGCTCGCGAACGGTCACATCCTGCTGGAAGGCGTTCCGGGTTTGGCCAAGACCTTGACGGTGAAGACGATGGCGGCCGCCATCCAGACGGGCTTCCAACGTCTGCAGTTCACGCCCGACCTGCTCCCCGCCGATCTGATCGGCACGTTGATCTACAATCCGCGCAGCGGCGAGTTCACGACGAAGCTCGGGCCGTTGTTTTCGAACCTGATTCTAGCGGACGAAATCAACCGCGCCCCGGCCAAAGTGCAGAGCGCGCTGCTGGAGGCGATGCAGGAGCGGCAGGTCACAATCGGCGAGACGACTTATCCCCTCTCCGATCCGTTCCTCGTTCTCGCGACGCAGAACCCGCTTGAGCAGGAAGGCACCTATCAGCTTCCGGAAGCGCAGCTCGACCGCTTCATGTTAAAACTGAACGTCGGCTATCCGCAAAAGGCTGAGGAGCGCCGCATTTTGGATTTGATGGCGACTTCCGCGCCCGACCTGAGCGTCGCGCCTGTGGTCGATCCGCAGCTCATCATCAACGCCCGCTCCGTCGTGAACAACATCTACATCGATGATCGCGTGAAGGACTACATCGTCGACGTGGTCTGGGCGACGCGCGAGCCGGCTTCGTACAACCTGAAGCTCGACGGGCTGATCCGCTACGGCGCCTCGCCCCGCGCAACCATCTTCCTCGCGCTCGCCGCACGCGCACATGCGTTCCTGAACGGCCGCGGTTACGTCACTCCGCAAGACATCAAGAGCATCGGCACCGATGTGCTGCGACACCGCGTCATCGTCAGCTACGAAGCGGAAGCAGAGTCGATCACGAGCGAGAAGATCGTCGAGCGCATCTTTGCCGGGCTGCCGGTTCCGTGATCGAAGAGGTGAATGGTGATCGGTGATCAGTGAATCGTATGGCGCCAGCGAAGTCGTTCCGCGAATTGAAGGTCTATGTGGCTGCCCGCGATGCGGCGAAGAGCATCTTCACGATTAGCGGCCGCTTCCCGCGCGAGGAACGCTACGCACTGACTGATCAGATCCGAAGAAGCTCAAGAGCGGTGAAGGCCATGCTCGCGGAAGCGTGGGCGCGCCGTCGCTACAAAGCAGCATTCATCAATAAAGTCGATGAAGCTTTAGGCGAAGCAAACGAGACGCAGTCATGGTTAGATGACGGGCTGGACTGCTCTTATTTGTCGCGGGACGAATTCCACCAGCTCGACGCGCAGTATCAGGCGATAGGCGGCATGCTGTCCCGAATGATCGACCGCGCCGACGACTTCTGTAAGCACAGCCCGGCGACTGATTATCGTTCGCTCGTGCGCGAGGAGGAGCAGTCACCATTCACCGATCACTGATCACCCTTCACAAGTGGACACCCCCGCCGACATCCTGAAGAAAATCCGTGCGCTCGAGATCAAGACGAAGGGTCTCGTCCAGACGGTTTTCGCCGGCGACTACCACAGCGTTTTCAAAGGTCGCGGGATGAATTTCGACGAAGTCCGCGAGTATCAGCCCGGCGATGAGATCCGCGCGATCGATTGGAACGTGACCGCGCGACTCGGCACCGCGTTCGTGAAGAAGTTTACGGAAGAGCGCGAGCTGACCGTGCTGCTGGTTGTCGATGTCAGCGCATCGGGCAACTTCGGCAGCACCTCGCAATCGAAGCGCGAGCTCGCAGCGGAAGTGGCGGCGCTGCTGGCGTTCAGCGCGATCCGGAACAACGACAAAGTCGGGCTGCTCCTGTTTACCGACAAGGTCGAGCTCTACATTCCGGCGAAGAAAGGTCGCTCGCACACGCTCCGCCTGATCCGCGAAATCCTCTTCTTCGAACCGGACAGCCGCGGGACCGACCCGGCGCTCGCCTTGCAGTACCTGAATCAGGTGGTGAACCGCCGCGCCGTTGTGTTTTTCATCTCGGACTTTCAGGCGGGCGACTTCTCGCGTGAGCTCGCCATCAGCGGGCGGCGGCACGACTTCATCGCCATTCATGTGCAAGACGAACGCGAGAAGGTTTTCCCGAATGTCGGGATCATCACGCTTGAAGATGCGGAGACCGGCGAGCAGATCGAGATCAACACTTCCGATCGCTCAACGCGTGCGCATTTTGCCGAGCTGGTCGAAGCGCAGGCCGCAGACCTGAAGCGCACGCTCCACCGCAGCAACATCGACACGATTTCGCTCCAGACGGGGCACGACTATCTCCCGGGGCTGCGCTCCTTTTTCAAAGCACGCGAACGCCGCATGGCGGTGCGACGAACCTGACCGACCATGCGCCTCTTTCTCGCCCAGGAACTTCACGACATCTCGCCGCCGGTTAACTACTCGTTGCTGCCGCCGTGGGTGGTCTTTGTCGGCAGCTTCCTGGCGCTTGCGACCCTGGGCCTTGTCGGCTGGCTCGTCTGGCGCTGGCTGCGAAAACCGAAGCCGGAGCAAACGCCGCGCGCTCGCGCTTTCGAGTTGCTTCAGCGCGTGCGGAGCGAGATCACGCAGCTAACGCCGTATCATTTCAGCATCCGCGTGTCGGACATCCTGCGGCAGTACGTGATGCAACAGTACCAGCTGCCGGTCACACGCCAGACGTCCGTTGAGTTTCTCGAGTCCGTCGCGAGGTCATCTCAGTTTTCGGAAGCAGACAAGTCGTTGCTCGGCGATTTCCTCACCCGTTGCGATTTGATCAAGTTCGCGCGCTACGAAGCGACAGTGTCGGATAGCGAACTGCTGCTCGAGGAAGCCACGCGTTTCGTACAAGGAGGCCAGCTTGAGCCTGCGTAATTGGCTGCCTGCGGATACAGCGCTGACGTTCCAGTACCCGTGGGTGCTGCTGTTACTGCTCGCTCTGCCCGTTCTCGCGTACCTCCGCGGCCAGCGCGGGCCAGCGGCCGCGTTGATCTTCTCCTCCACAACCGTGCTGCGCGGTCTCGGCAAATCGAGCAAGTCACGCGTCGGCAAATTGCTGCGCGCGCTGCTCTTCGTCAGCCTCGCGATGTTCATCATCGCGCTCGCGCGGCCGCGGCTGGGCAAGACCCTGACGCAGGTAGAAGCGAGCGGCATCGACATCATGCTCGTGCTCGACGTCTCGGGTTCGATGCTGATCAAGGATTTCACGGTCGGCGGCGATCAGGCGACGCGCGTCGACGCTGTGCGCGAAGTGACGCGCCGGTTTATCGAAAACCGGCCGAACGACCGCATCGGGCTGATCGCATTTGCCGGCCGTCCGTATGTCGTTAGTCCGATGACGCTCGACCACGACTGGCTGATCCAGAATCTCGATCGGTTGAAGGTAGGTCTGGTCGAAGATGGCACCGCCATCGGCTCCGGCATGGCCGCTGGAGCGAGCCGGCTGAATGACAAGAAGGCAAAGAGCCGTGTCTTGATCGTGCTGACTGACGGCGAAAACAATGCCGGCAAGATACCGCCGAACACCGCGGCGGAAGCGGTCAAAGCGCTGGGGATCCGCCTTTACGCAATCGGCGCCGGCATCAACGGCGTCGCTCCGGCGCCGGTGCCGGACAGACGCGGCGGATTCCTCACCGATCTTTCCGGCAACATGCTCTACCAGAATCAGCCGGTGCACTTCAATGAAGCCGGCCTCAAGGAAGTCGCACGGATCGCTGACGGGAAGTTCTTCCGCGCGACCGACACCGAGTCGCTCGAGCAAATCTACCGCGACATTGACAAGATGGAGAAGTCGACCGTCAGCGTGAAGAAGTTCCAGCAGTACCGCGATCTGTTCCCAGTTTGCATCATGGCCGGCTGCGGAGTGCTCGTCGCGCAGGTGCTGCTGTCGCAAACACTCTGGAGGAAGCTGCCGTGAGCTTCGGCGCGCCGCACTGGCTCTGGGGCTTGCTGGCCGTGCCGGCGCTCGCGGTGTTGTTCATCCGCGCCGAGCAGCGAACCGCAGCAAAGCTGGCGCAATTCGTTTCCGCGCGTCTGCTTCCGCAACTCGGCGCCGCTGTGAATCCTTTTCGCCGTCGAGTCCGCTTTGCGCTGGTGCTGACAGCTGTCGCGCTATCCGTTCTCAGTCTGGCGCACCCGCGCTGGGGCTACAGCTATGAAGAGGTAAAACGCAAAGGCCTCGATCTTCTCGTCGCCGTTGACACGTCGCGAAGCATGCTCGCGAACGACGTCGCGCCGAATCGTCTCCAGCGGGTGAAGCTTGCCGCGCAGGACCTCTTCAATGAGCTGCGCGGCGACCGCATCGGGCTGATCGCGTTTGCCGGTCGTTCGTTCCTGCAAGCGCCGCTGACGATCGACTACGATGCGGCCGTCGAGTCATTGAACGACCTCGACACGAGCATCATCCCGGAAGGCGGCTCGAACATTGCCGACGCGATCACGCTGGCTATGCGGACGTTCGGTCAGTCGGCGATCGGCAATCGCGCGCTGATCATCTTCACCGATGGCGAGGAACTATCGGGAGACGCCGTGAAGGCGGCGAAGACAGGCTCAGATGCGGGCGTGAAGATATTCACCGTCGGCGTTGGGACACCCGAAGGATCGTTGATTCCGCTGACCGGGGCTGGAGGGACAGCGGCATTCGTGAAGGACAGCAGCGGTCAGGTGGTCAAGTCAAAGCTCGACGAGAAGCGGCTGCGGGAGATCGCGCAAGCAACAGGCGGAATTTATCTGCACCTCGCCGGCGGTCCTGCGACGATGAAGCAGCTTTACGACGAGGGCCTCGCGAAGATGCAAGCCGGCGACATTCAGGACCGGGTCTCGCGGCAGCCGATCGAGCGCTACCAATGGCCGTTAGGCGGGGCGTTGCTCGCATTGGCGGCATCGTTGTTGATCAACGAGCGCTCGCGGCGGAGCCGGCGTTTTGCTGTAGCGGCGGTCTATGACCGCCGGAGGGGCGACGGAGCAATCAGCAATGGTTCACGCGCGCATGAAGACGGCGGTCATAGACCGCCGCTACAGGTTAGTCGCTCGACCGGAGTAGGCGTGTTGCTGCTGGCAGCGGTTGCGGGTGTGCACGCGGCGGCTCCGGGATTGGATGCATACCGGAACGAGCGTTTTAACGAGGCCTACGAGCAGTTCCAGCAGACCTTGCAGGAGCATCCGAACACGCATGCCGCCGACAAGCTGCATTTCGATTCCGGCGCCGCCGCCTACAAGATGAAGGATTACAGCAAGGCGCTCCAGTCGTTCAGCCAGGCGTTGCTCTCACCAGATCGGCAGCTGCAAAGCCGCAGCCATTACAACCTCGGCAACACACTCTATCAGCGCGGCGAGACGCAGAAAGGCAACGACAAGAAGCTCGGCGATTGGCAGAACGCGCTCCAGCACTACGAGCAGACGCTGAAGATCGAGCCGGAGAACAAGGAGGCGAAGGAGAACGCCGAATTCGTCAAAAAGAAGATTGAGGAGCTGAAGGAGCAGCAGGAGCAAAAGCCAAGTCCGACGCCCTCGCCGTCACCGAACCAGCAGCCGAAGAAGGACCAGAGCAAGCAGGATCAGCAGCAGAAGGACCAGCAACAACAGCAGAAGGATCAGTCCGGCAGTGGCGACGACAAGAAGCCGCAGGATGGACAGGAGCAGTCCGAGCAACAGGAACAGGGCTCAGGTAAAGAAGAGAAGCCCGGCCAAACGCCATCGCCCTCACCGCAGGGCAAGCCAAGCGGTTCGCCCTCGCCGTCACCCGCGCCCTCCACTCGCAGTTCGCCAAGCCCCGGCGCGGATGCTTCGCCTTCGCGTGGCGACGAGCAGCGCGCATCCCCTACTCCAGGCGAGCAAGACCAGCAGGCTCCATCTCCTTCACCGGGCGATGGAGAAGGCGAAGGCGGCGAATCAGATTCCCCGCCGAACGCCACTCCTTCTGCGACGCCCGCGAAGAAACTGGAGGGCGAAGTGAAGGGAGCGCCGCAGGAACAGGCGCAGGAGAACGCCGAGGCCGGGGCGGAGGCCGAAGCGATGGAAGAAGCGCGCATGACTCCGCAGCAGGCCGAGCGCCTCCTGCGGGCGATGCGCGACGAAGAACAGCGGGTGCAGCTCGATGAACGCAAGGCTTCGCGGCGCGTCTATAATGATTGGTAAAGACATTGGCGCGCGCACTGCACAGACACTGCGTCGGACAGCCGCATGCGCGGCGTTCGTACAGATGCAGCTGTCGAAAATCACGTCTTCAGCCATCGGGAGAACGGTAGGGACGCCGCGCTGCGGCGTCCAAGACGCGTGGCTACCACAAAGGCACGTCGCAGCTCCGCGAGCTCGCCACACCAGTTGGACATCGCAGCGCGATGTCCCTACCCCTCGCCGGAGACTCGCCCCGCTGACAACCGCTGCCGTCATCTTGGTGGCACTCGCGCCGGCGGCAGCACTTGCCCAGCAACCGAGCGTCACGGCCGTGCTCGACAGTTCGGAGACCAATCTCGGCAATCCCGTGCAGTTGCAGATCGTGGTGTCCGGCGCGTCGAATCCGAAGCCGCCGGGCGAGATCAAGGTCGATGGGCTCGACATCCGCTCCGCCGGCGTGTCGCGGCAGTATCAGATGCAGAACTTTAGCGTGAGCTACAGCTTCACCTACAACTACACCATCATGCCGATGCAGACCGGCACGTTCACGATTCCGCCGCAGACGGTCGACGTCGGCGGCAGAGCACTGAAGACCCCTGCGCTCTCGCTCAATGTCGTCGACTCGCCGGGACGCTCGTCGCGCCGCGGTCGCGATGACACCGGGTCGGTCGATCCAGCGAAGATTGGCTTCGTTGAAATGCTGCTGCCGAAGCAGGTCGCCTATGTGGGCGAGATGATCCCTGTCCAGATCCGGCTCGGCTTGAACATGCGCGCGCCGGTCGATTCGTTAGGCAGCGGGATGCAGATTGCGGGGCAGGGCTTCACCACGCAAAAGATGCCCGAGCCCAGGCAGACGATCGAGACCATCAACGGGCGCAGCTACCAGGTCTTCATCTTCAAGACGGCGGTTTCGCCGGTGCGCGCCGGCAAGCTCGAGATCGGGCCGGCGGAGATCAAGCCAGTGGTGCGTGTCTCGCGTGGCGGTCAGCGCAACCCCAGCCTGCCTCGCGATCTGTTCGACGACCCGTTCTTCAACAATTTTTTCAACGACCCGGCCTTCGCGCCTTCCGTGCCGAAGGAGATCAACCTGAAGAGCGACGCGACGACGATCGAAGTGAAACCGCTGCCGCCGAATGCGCCACCGACGTTCTCGGGTGCGGTCGGCAACTTCACGATGAAGTCGGACGCCAACCCGAAGAAGGTGCAGGTCGGCGATCCGATTACGGTGACCACGGCGATTACCGGGCGCGGCAACTTCGACCGTGTCACTGCGCCCGCGCTCGAGAACGAAGCCGGGTGGCACAAGTATCCGCCTTCCGACAAGTTCACTCAGGACGACGACGTCGGAATTAGCGGCACGAAAACATTCGAGACGGTGATCAGTCCGAAGGAGCGGAAGGACAAGATGCCGCCGCTCGTGTTTACGTTTTTCGATCCAGTGAA
>DATHXZ010000006.1:0-1646 GCA_035459405.1 Chthoniobacterales bacterium | reverse complement strand
TGATGATCGAACTGGCCTGCTGCGCGCCCTGTGGGAACGCGACGCCAACCGGCTCGATCTGGTAAACCGAAGCGTCGCTCGCGTAGAGCTGTCGGGTCAGATTGTCGAAGCGGACGTCGCAATCTGCTGCCGCAAGCGAGTGTTGTCGGGCCGCTGTGAGCATGGCTGCTGAAGATTCGCCGACCGGCGACACTCAGCAAGCTACGCTTTCGACGCGGCAAACGAAAAAAGCTAGCCGGCACGCCGCAATCGATCGATTTCGGTGAACACGCGTGCGAGCCCCTGCTCGTTCACGGCGCCGCTCTCGCCCAAGCTCGCGCGCCGTTCCGTCCTGATGATGAACAGCTGCGCTCGCCCAGATTTCACGTGCCGCGGCTGTGCCCGATCAATAGAGTCGGGCCGTGGCTGACACGATGAATCGGCGGCTGACCGCGCCCGATGCACGGCTCAGCGGATTTCGGTTCTACGACCTGTTCGTGCACGCGTTCGTCGTTGTGCTGCTGATCTCGAATCTGGTCGGCCAGAAGATCTGCGCCATTCCGCTCTTCACCTGGAACGGGCAGCCATTCGTCGCGAACATCTCCGGCGCGCAGCTGCTGTTTCCGCTGACTTACATCTTTGGCGACATCTTCACGGAGGTTTACGGCTACGGTGCGTCGCGGCGCGCGATCTGGATCGGCTTCGGTGCGTGCGCGGTGTTGTCGTTGATGGGGCTCTTCGTCGTCTGGATTCCAGCAGCTCCGGATTGGCAGAACCAGGCTGCCTTCGAGGCGGTGTTCTACACCGTGCCGCGGTTCATCGTGGCGAGTCTGGTAGCGTTCTGGCTGGGTGAGTTCACGAACTCCTACACGCTCGCGAAGATGAAACTCTGGACGGAAGGGCGCCATCTCTGGGCCCGAACGATCGGTTCGACTGCGACCGGTCAGCTGGTCGACACCACGGTGCTCATCCTGATTGCGTTCGGCGGTCGCGCCTCGGGTTCGACGATGTTGAACCTGATCGTCTCTGGTTACATCGGCAAAGTGCTCTACGAAGCCTGCGCGACACCGCTCACCTACCTTGTGGTGAACAAGCTGAAGCGAGCGGAAGGCCTCGAGGTCTTCGACTGCGACACGAACTTCAATCCATTCGCGCGCAGCGAGGCTCGCGCTGGAGTTGCGCCGTGATGTAGATGCGCTTGTGCCAAGCGCCGGCCGCGCGGGATTCGGTGCTTGGCACAAGCACCACTACACACACCCGCCTTCGCGTCGCGCTGCGATCTAATCGCGATGATGAACGAATCCTCGGGCGATCCAAGTTCGACAATTCCTGCCCCACGCCGCTCAATGGTCGGACGGCTGAAGTGGCCGCTCATCGTCATCATCGCCATCGCGGCGCTGTATCTCGTCTCGCCGTACTACTCGTTCTGGCGTTTCACACAGGCGCTGAAAGCGGGTGACCAGCAGCAGTTTGAGAAAATGGTGGATTTTCGCTCCGTGCGGGAGTCGCTGAAGAAACAGCTCCGCGCGAAGCTTGCCGAAACGCGCGCCAGGGAGCCAAAGCCCGCGGCGGAACAAGCGGAGGCGGAACAAGCGGAGGCGGAACAACCGAAGACGGAGCAGCCGCTGCTCGCCCTTTCGGCGCAATTCGCACCGCGGCTGATCGAT
>DATHXZ010000005.1:0-4695 GCA_035459405.1 Chthoniobacterales bacterium | reverse complement strand
CTGCGAGAGCGCGCAGATCTTCCGGCAGTTCCGCAGCATTCAGCCGCGTGCGGTCGTGCTCGGCAATCACGTCTCCTGCTATAGCGGTTGCTCGTTCGCTCTGGGTCCGCAAGGCACCTGCGCCGTGGGCGATTTCACCCTGCTGAACGGCGCGCTCATCATGGCCCAGGAGCGTATCACCATCGGCTCGTATTGCCTGATCTCCTGGAACGTCGGCATCGCTGACTCGGATTTTCATCCGCTCGATCCGGCGCAACGCCGCAGCGACGCAGAAGCGCTCGCGCCCTATTTCACTGATCGCCCGCAGCGCCCAAAGCTCGAGACAAGACCAGTGACGATTCGCGATAATGTCTGGATCGGCATGCATGCAATCATCCTGAAAGGCGTCGAGATCGGCGAAAACTCGGTCGTCGCCGCTGGTGCGGTCGTGACGAAGAGCGTGCCGGCAAACGTAGTGGTTGCGGGAAATCCCGCGACGGTCGCGCGCCAGCTGTAGCGCTGCCAGGACGAAGCGCGGGGATGAAACGCAAGAAGCTGGTGGTGATGGGCTTCATGGCCGGATGCCCGGTCGCCGGCGTCATCTGGCAGCACATTCATTACATCGTCGGCCTGCAACGACTCGGCCACGACGTCTACTACATCGAAGACTCGGCCCGGCACCCGTACGATCCCGAGGCGGTCAGCTTTACCACGGCGTTCGGATACGCCGGGCGACTACTCGATGGCCTCGCGCGCAAGTTCGGATTTGAACGTCACTGGTCGTTCTGCGCGAGATATACTCCGGGTTTTCCGACGGCAGGATTATCGCTTAAGCGAATTCAGCAGCTTTATCGCAATGCCGACGCGATCCTGAATGTCTGCGGCGCGCAGGAGATGAACGACGACCTCCTGGCGACTGACCGCATTCTCTACGTCGAAAGCGATCCGGCGGTCGAGCAGATCAAGGTGGACCAGGGGAACCGCACGACGATCGATTACCTACGCCAGCACCGGAAGCTTTTCACGTTTGGCGAAAACGTGCCGACGGATGACTTTCCGGTTCCGAAACACGGGTTCGAATGGCTGCCCACCCGTCAGCCGGTCGTGCTCGATTTCTGGAAAGCGAGCCGCGCAACGGCTGCGGATGCGCTCTTCACATCTGTCGCGAATTGGAACACACGCGGCAAAGACGTCACATGGCGCGGCGACACGTATGTGTGGAGCAAGGCGCGCGAGTTTCTGAGGTTCATCGCGGCACCGAGAAAAGCTGGGGAACGCTTCGAGCTGGCGAGCGGAATCAACGACGCGAAGACGCGAAGCAGGTTCGAACGCAACAATTGGCAGCTGCGCGATCCGACCGCGATGACCGACAACTATCCTCAATACCGCCAATATATTCGCCGATCGAAAGCCGAGTTCACGGTCGCGAAAGATCAATACGTGCGCCTCAATACGGGCTGGTTCAGCGACCGAAGTGCCTGCTATCTCGCGGCGGGCCGGCCGGTCATCATGCAGGAGACCGGCTTCACAAAACACTATGGCGGGAACGGCGGTCTATTCGCCTTCGCCTCGCTCGGCGAGATCGTCGAGGCCGTAAAGATGATCAACGCGGATTACGCAACGCATTCGCGAGCAGCGCGCGCCGTCGCCCGCGAGTTTTTCGACGCGCCGCTTGTCTTGCGTTCGCTGCTCGAGCGCGCCGGTGTTTGAAGTACACCCTCACCGGTCGCGCAGTGTGTAAGCTAAAGGTGGACACGTGAGATTCTGTCCGCCATCGGTTGGTGATATGAGGCGCAACCGAACCGCGTGTTGCCGCGCGTGAGCCGCAATCGACATGGCTGACATGGTGCTTGGCGGCCTGGTACTGCTCTTCTGCGCGTTTTACGTCGGCAGCAAATATCATTATTGGCGCTACCTGCTCGCGACTCGCAACGCGCCACAGGTGACTCCCTCCATCGCCGACAAATTTCCAAACGCCGCGCCTGAAGAACTCATCGAGCAGGCGCTTCATTGCCGAAAACGCCGGCGACTGGCGCGGGGCTGTCGACCGTTTCGTCGCTGCGAAGCACAAAGACCGCGCTTACCGCGGCCTGCTCTTCCCCGCAGGCAAACTCATGTACGGCCACGAGACCGTGGATGTGGCCGACAAGCTATTTCAAAACGCGATTGAGCTTGGCGAAGACCTGGGCGCGGCAAACTACTACCGCGGACTGATCGCGACGCGGAATGGTGACGTGGCGGCGGCGGAAAGATTTCTTGCCGCCGCAACTGTCGCGGAGCCACTCATCGCCCACTATCATCATTCATGGGCTCTCCGCTTGGGCTGACGCCCGCGGGAAGCCATCTGGAAGTACGAGCAAGCGGTGCTTCGAAGCGCGAATCCGCCGGTCCGAACCGTGAACCAATTCAAGATACGCCTCGCGGAACTCGAAGGCGGCGAGGTAGCGAAGTTCAAAACGGCGCTGGCGGAAAAAAGCGCCGGTCCTTTGCCTGTCGATTGGATTCTCACGGCCGCTGCGCTGGAGATCTACCATGGCAACACTGCCGAAGCGATTCGACTGATCGGGGAAGCGCGCGCCGCGCAGCATCCCGGACTCTCCGCCGATTGCGTGCGCGACATGTTCTTTCAAAGCGCTGCGAAGAAGCAACCGCAGGTCGCGGCTGCCATTCGGCTCCAATTTGACCCGAACGCTCCGGCGTTTCGCTAGCAGGTGACGAAGGGCCCCGGCCCGGTGAACCGGAGCGGGTGCGCGTAAATTTGCTTTCCCATCCAACTGTTTCATCTTCTCGGACTTTCTCGCCATGGCCCGGTTTTGTTTGTCGATCTGCTGCCTTTTTCTCTCGGCCGCTATTGTTTGGAGTCAGCCGAACGGCAGGATCCAACAAAGTGTCGTCCGAATCAGCGCAAACGACCTTCAGCCCGATTACAAGGCACCGTGGAACGCCGGCACGTTGCAACGCGGGACGGGCGCGGGGTTCCTGATCGAGGGCGGCCGCATTATGACGAACGCGCACGTCGTCAGCAACAGCCGCTATCTCACCGTGGAACGCGACGGCGACCCGAACAAATATCCCGCGCGGGTCGCGTTCGTTGCGCATGACTGCGATCTGGCGCTCGTCGAAGTCGCCTCGCCGGAGTTCAAGAAGGACACCGTGCCGCTGACGTTCGGCGGAATCCCGGAGCTTGAATCGACCGTGTCCGCGTATGGGTATCCGATCGGTGGCCAGCGCATGTCTGTCACGACCGGCATTGTGTCGCGTACTGACTTCCAGCTCTACACGCACTCGGCCATCGATCAGCACCTCGCCATCCAGATCAGCGCGCAGATCAACCCCGGGAACAGCGGTGGTCCGGTGATGCAGAACGGCAAGGTCGTGGGCGTGGCGTTCCAGGGTTACAGCGGCGATGTCGCTCAAGGCGTCGCCTACATGATCCCAACGCCGGTCATCACCCGTTTCCTCAAAGACGTGAGCGACGGTCGTTACGATCGCTATGTCGATCTCGGCGTTACCTATTCGAAGCTACAGAATCCGGTGCAGCGCCGTTTCCTCGGCCTCGGCGACGATGATCGCGGCGTCCTCGTCAACAGCGTCATCGCCGGCAGTGCTTCCGACCCCGCGCTTCGCGCAGGCGACGTTCTCATGAGCATCGATGATCACCCGATCGCGAGCGACTCGTTCGTGGAACTCGAAGGCGCGCGTGTCGAGATGCCAGAGGTGGTCGAGCGGAAGTTCAAAGGCGAGAAGGTGAAGCTCGACATTCTGCGCGACAAGCAGCCGATGACCGTCACGGTCGAGCTCGGCCCGTTGCTCCCGTACCTTATCCAAGGGCACAGCTACGATGTCCGGCCGCGCTACGTCCTCTACGGCGGATTGCTCTTCCAGCCGCTATCGCTCGATTTAATGCAGGTGTATCAACCGCAGGATCTCCGGTTGCGGCACTACTTCGATTTCTACGTCGCCGAGCAGATCTACCTCGAACATCCGGAGGTCGTCGTGCTGACGAACATTCTCGCCGACCCGATCAACACCTACCACGCGCCGTATCGCGGCAGCATCGTGAACGAGATCAACGGCACCAAAATCAAAATGCTCGACGATGTGGCGAAGGTGTTCGGACAGCCTGCCGACCAGTTCGTGATCCGCATGATCGGCGATGGCCCGCCGCTCGTTCTTGATGCGAAGCAAGTCGCCGCCGCGCGTGAGCGAATCATGACGCGTTACAACGTCTCGCGAGATCAGAACCTCAACGCCGAGCCGCCGCCAAAACCCGCGGTCGGGCAGGATCAGCCGTGATGAGGATGACGTTGCGCAGTCATCTGGCGGCGACGGCGCTGATGTTCATTGGCGGAACTGCTGCTTTCGGCCAAGGGCGGCCACCTGCCTCTCCTAGTCCCTCGCCGTCGCCGCAGGGAATGCCTGCGATCGCGCCTGTTGTGCCCGCAGCCGTGGCCGCAGTCAAACCGAAGGAGCTGTCGCTCGTCCGCGTTAACGTCACAGGCCAGCCATACGACTACGCGCGGCCGTGGCAAAAGAAGGCGCCATTCCAGAAGCGCGCCCTCGGCGCGGTGCTGCCGAAGGGTCGCGTGCTGGTGACGGCCGACCTCGTGGCGAACCAGAACTACGTGGAGCTCGAGCGCGCTGAGACAGGCGACAAAACCGCCGCAGAGGTCCGCGTCGTCGACTACGAGGCGAACCTCGCGCTCGTCGAGCCGA
>DATHXZ010000004.1:0-5609 GCA_035459405.1 Chthoniobacterales bacterium | reverse complement strand
GGCGGAGGATTGCGCGATCTGCCCGATAGTGTGGCCGGCGATCGTCGCCTGCCGCAGCAGCTTGAGCCGCTCGATATCCTGCTCTGAATAGAGCCGCCGATTATTCGCCGCGCGGACCGGGCGCACTGCTCCATGGCGCTTCTCCCACACGCGAATCGTGTGCACCGACAACCCGGTCTGACGCGCTACCAGCTTGATCGTTCTAACTGGGCGCATCGCTGACACTTAGACGTAACGAAGGCCAGCGACAAACGGTTGCAGGCTCGATGCAGTTTTGTTGTTCACCTCGCCCGCGCCGCCGTACATCCTGTCGACCCGATGAGTTCAGCCGTGAGGCATTACCCCGCCGGTTTCCGACCGCGCCGCGGGCTCAACTGGGCCATCATCGGCCTCCTCTACGCGTCGTACTACATGTGCCGCTACAACTTCCGTTGGGCGACGCCCGGCATGGTCGAGGAGTTCGGCTTCAGCAAATTCCAGATCACAGGAATCCTGAGCGCGTGGGCCTTGGCTTACGGGACCGGTCAGCTCGTGAACGGGCTGCTGACCGATCGCATTGGTGGCAAGCCGGCGATGCTCATCGGCGCCATCGGCACGATCGCGGTGAACCTCATCTACGGCTTCGCCTCGTTCGTGGGCACGTTCGCCACGTTCTCGCTGATCTGGCTGATGAACGGCTACGTCCAATCGTGGGGCGCGCCCGGCATGATCAAGATGAACGCGGCCTGGTTCAAGCGCACCGAGCGCGGCACGTTCGCCGGCATCTTCGGTTTCATGATCCAGATCGGCCAGGTCGCGATCAACAATCTCGCGCCCGTCATTCTCGCCGGCTTCACGGTGGGCGTGTGGGTCGTCGCGCAGGGCGACTGGCGCTGGCTCTTCCGCCTTCCGCCGCTGATCACGGCGGTGATGGCGATATTGCTCGTCATCTTCGTGAAGCAAACGCCGGAAGCGGCCGGCTACCGCGGCGTGATCGAGCATGAAGGCGGCGCGGATGAGAACGTCACGGTCAGCTTTCGCGAATCGTTCGTCACGATCTTCACGCATCCGCTTGTCTGGTTTTATGCGCTCGCCTACGCGTGCACTGGCGCAGTGCGGAATAGCTCCGATCAGCTCGCCATCCTCTACTTCGTCGAGCAGCTGAAGCTCAACATGGACGCGAAGCCGCCGGCGGTTTTCTGGACGATGAACCTGATGCCCGTCGTCGCGGTGCTGGCATCATTTGGCGCGGGAGTGGTCTCCGACAAGCTGTTCAACGGACGGCGCTCGCCGGTCGCGATGGGCCTCTATTTTCTTGAAACCTGCGTCATCCTTGTCGCTGCGGGCGTCATCATGTCGGGAGCGGTGGGACCGACGCCCGCCGGCATCTTCATCGGTTGCCTCTTGCTGGTGCTGATCGCGCTGACGGCGAACTCGACGCATGCGATCGTCGGCGCGGCCGCGCCGATGGACATCGGCGGGCGCAAGATGGCGGGCTTTGCCTCCGGCGTGATCGACTCATTCCAGTATTACGGCACCGCACTGGCATTGCCGCTGACCGGCTGGCTGATCGATCGTTACGGTTGGGGCGTGTGGTATCCGACGATGGCTAGCTTCGGCGCGATTGGCGGATTCGCGATGCTCCTCGTGATGCGGAAACAGAAGCGACTCGTCGCTGCCGCGCACGCCCGCGGCGCGCAGTCTAGAGCAGGGTAAGCTGCTCGTTAGGCCGGCGGAAGGCCGCGGTCGAGAGAGTCGGACGTTGATCGCTGATCCCAGCGCGCCGACGCCCCACTTCGAACATCGTCGCAATCTGCTCGGCGAAGATCCCCTCGCCCTCCTGCCGCTTGCCCCAGCGATAGTCGTAAAGCTTATCGCCACGCATGCTGCGGATGCGTCCGAGCACCTTCTCTTTGCGTCCGGGGAAATGCTCGTCTAGCCAGCGCTCGAAGAGCGGCGCCACGGACCACGGCAGTCGCAAAGCTACGTAGCCGGCAAACTGCGCCCCAGCCTTGCCGCACGCTGCGAGGATTGCCGGCACCTCGTGATCGGTGATACCGGGGATGATCGGCGCCACCATCACACCCACCGGAACTCCGGCAGCGCGCAGCTGCGCAACCGCCTCGAGCCGCGCCTGTGGCGGCGACGTGCGCGGCTCAAGGATGCGTTGCAACCTGGGATCGAGCGACGTCACCGAGATGTTGATCGCGACAGCGTTGTGTGCCGCGAGCTCGGAGAGCACATCGATATCACGGGTGACCAGCCGGTTCTTCGTGATCATGCCGACGGGATTGCGAAATTTCGCCAGCACCTCCAGGCACCGGCGGGTGATCTTCAACTTCCGCTCGACCGGCTGATACGGATCGGTCACCCCGCTCATCACCACGATCTGCGGCTTCCACTTCGGCGACGATAGCTCCGCTTCGAGAAGCTCGGACGCGTTCTCTTTCACCACGATCCTGCTCTCGAAGTCCAGGCCCGCTGAGAACCCCAGATACTCGTGCGTCGGCCGCGCGAAGCAGTAGGAGCAACCGTGTTCGCAGCCGCGGTACGGATTCACGCTCGTCTCGAAACCGAAGTCCGGGCTGTTGTTTCGCGCGATGATCGTCTTCGTCAGGTCACGATAGAACTGCGTCGGCAGCTTCGGCCGGGCTTCCTGCTCACCGGGCTCGACGGCATCCAGCTCGACCCGCAGAGCTTCAAACCGATTTGCGGGATTGCCATCAGCTCCGCGCCCGCGGTGATGCTCGCGGAACTCGGAAGTGGTGTAGCCGTCGTACGCTGCGTTACTTCGTGCAGGTCGTCTGCCGCGCAGAGCCGCAGCAGCTTTGGCCGGTTCTTTCATTTGATATGTTCGTTTGAACGCGTGCAGTTGTCCACCGGAGGAAAATCCGGTGGTCCTCCGAGTTCCAGAGCGCGGTCCGCCTCGCAATGCGGCGAAGCTCCCGCCACTCCAGCATCTAGTCGGCGAGGCTTGAGCCCGAACGTCGGCCCGGTATCCTCGCCAGCCATGCACCGCGACTATCACCGTTGGTACTCAAACCGTCTTGAACGCGATATGGGCGTCGTCGTTTACGGCCACTATGGCATGCCCATCCTCGCGTTCCCGACCAGCGGCGGCGACGAGTGGGAGCAGGAAGGTCAGGGGATGATCCGCACGCTCAGCCCGTACCTGGAGCAAGGTCGGATCCGGATTTTCTCCATCAACAGCGTCAACAATGACACGTTCCAAAACAAGAGCGCGCACCCGTTCCATCGCAGCTGGCTTCAGGCGCAATACGACGCCTATGTGGCGAACGAAGTCTTCCCGTTCATCGACTCCCACTGCCAGACGCCCGGCATCCCGATCGCCACGCTGGGCGCATCGCTGGGCGCCTTTCACGCGGCAAACACCCTCTTCAAGCATCCCGACCGCGTGAAACGCTGCTACGGGCTCTCCGGTGTCTACGATATGCGCGATTCAATGGGCGGGATGTACGACGACAACTTCTACTTCAATAATCCCGTCGACTACATGGCGAACCAGAACGATCCCTGGTTTCTCCACCAGTATCAGAGTTGTGACATCCGCTTCACGACCGGCACGGGTGCATGGGAGGTGCCCGGCCCCACCTACCAGATGTCCGCCGTGCTCGCGAGCCGCGGGATCCCTCATCATCTCGATGATTGGGGTCCGAAGGGTGGCCACGATTGGCCCTACTGGCATCACCAGATGTGGAAGTACGTGGGCCAGCACTTCTAATTGGAAAACGAGAAGAGCGTTGTAGCCGTCGCCCTGCGGGCGACGCGAGCCGACCACCGCCAGAGTTCACCGTGTTGATCGTCCTCTCTTCTCACGCCGACATGCTTCCCTTTTCAGCACATGGCCTTTCGCATCGCCGATAGCGTGATCCGCGGCGAAATCGACAACCGCACGGACGGTGTCATCCGAGGCAAGGTCTGGCTCCATGGCCGGCCGGAGCCGCTCCTCCTCGAGTTAATTGGCAATGCGCATCCCGATCTCGCCGGCTGCCTTCTCACCTTCATCAATCCCGGCCAGCGGTTCGCCCACCATCACCTTGATTCACCCGCTCCACGAGCGAAATGATCTTGTCGAGATTCTCCCCCAGCTCGACCTCTGCCGGATGCAGAGCTGTATAGTCCTGCTCCGGCCGGTCCTTCTCGGCGGAGGCGAGTTCAAAAATCTCGATCCCGCTCAGGTCCAGCCCGTGCGATTCGGCCACGCCGAGCAGACCTTCTCCCCGTTCTTCACCAGCTCAGCGCGCGTCTCGGCCAGGCTGACGAAAAGCACCCCCTCGAGCAGGAACTGGAGGCTCAGCGTGGTCTTGCCCGTGCCCGGATCGCCCGAGATGAGATACACCCGGTTCTGCGGGATGCCGCCGCGCAGGATCATATCCAGCCACTGCATGCCGCTGCTGATGCGGCCGGGCGCGAGCGGAGCGGTTTCCGCGGGTGCTCCGGTCTCAGTCGGGCTGTGTTTAAGAGAATCTCCTGAGCTCATGTGCGGCCTATATCGTGCAGCGCCTGCGGAGTGCGTGCTTTTTACGCGAGTTACGGCTGCTGCTTGCGCGAATGGGCTTTGCGAATGCGGCTGCGCCGGACGCGTGCCCAATCTAGTACCTCTACCGAAACTTCATTGATCAACTGGCGAGAAGTTTTCTGCCAATCCGCGCATGCGCGCGACGGTGAGCGGCTGGTTGCGACGCAGCGAAGAAAACAACAACGCGGTGCGCGCAACTCGACGCCGACTCAGAAGATCAATTGCGAAGCCAGAGGAACCAGGAGCTGCAGCGGTTGTGAGCCTTTGGGGCCGAGCTTCAAATTCGACTGCCGCGCTACGCCGAAGGCTTCAAGCTCTCACACTTCGCCTCGTAGCTCGCGACCAGAGCAGCGGTTTGAGTCTGAAATCCGTCTTGCGCCGAATACAACGCACCGATCGGATCGACGAACTCCTTTTGCTTCAGCTCATCATCAATCGTGAGCGTCAAACCGGCGAGCGTCTCAATGTTTGCTCGCGAGTAATGCTCCATCTCTTTCAGCTTCGACAAAACTGCGACCGACTTCTCCAGCTCACCGGGAGCCTGCTCCACTTGAACGGCTTGCGCTGCGGCTGTCGTCTCGTTTCCATCGGGTGAAGCGGCCGCACCTTTCCGCCGCTTCTTTGGCTTGGCATCGTCGGTCTTCGCCGCCTGATGCGCTTTCTCCTGCTTAACCTTTTTGTCGTGAGCGACATTTCGCGGATCGGCCATTTCCTTCCATACACGAATCAGGCGCCCGGCGCTTCGGACGAGAATGACCATGCACCTTCTGCTGCAGCAGATGATCGACGGAAAAGCCAAAATCTTCACGCGCGCCATCATGGCGCCGCGAACGTCAATCGCCGCTGTGGCGACCGGATCCGAGGCTGGTTCTCAATTTCGATCGAGCCTCACAGTGTATGCTTAAAGCGTTCGAGATTCGGAGCACCGGTGTTGATGTATGCGGCGTGGCAACGCTCTGACCTGCGCACTTCATCCTCTACAACAGGTGCATCGCCATCCCAGCCGCGATGCCGAGCGCCAGCCCCACCGTCAGCTCAGCCGGCGTATGGCGGCCGAGCGCCAGGCGGGACCAGATCAGCACCGGGATGG
>DATHXZ010000003.1:0-4046 GCA_035459405.1 Chthoniobacterales bacterium | reverse complement strand
AGCTTCTGCATAATTTTGCGCCGCAAGGCGCGCAGCGCTACGGCGGCTGCTGCCACTTCGGCGACCTGCTCGCGCCCCGGCGACTGCGGCCACGGGAAGGTGTCGAAGACTGTGTCGGAGGTGTAGCGGAAAGTGCCGCCCAGGGTCGAACAGCGCGCATTGAACCAGCGCCAGTGCAGATCTGATTGCAGGATGCCAAACGAGTAGTCATCCGCGAACGGGAACACGACGACTGTGTTGTCGGGGCGAATGTCTCTGCTGATGAATTCAAAAATCGGACGTTTAGTGACGCGCGAGACTGCGATGTACCGGGGCACGTTCTTGATCGCGGCGATTGTGCCGGGCTGGTAGTCACGAAACTGCCACCATCGTTGCGCGACGCGGGTCCATCGCGTGCTTTGCTTACCAGTGGCAGCCTTCTCGGATTCTGCTTTCTCAAGCACATCGCGCATAACGCGTTCCTTCACCCGTTCAAAAGCCAGCGCGTAGGAACGGGCGAAGAACACATCGTTTTGTCCGAAGTCTATGCTCCAGCGCGTGGGCTGACCTGCTTCGACCAAGTCGCGCCCGATCATGTAAGGGAACAACACTTCGCGAGATTTAGGCTCAGCACGGATCATTTCCGTAGCCTCGTCAGGTGTAAGTAGAAAGCCCTCGTTGAAGGGATATTGTCCGACATACACGCTTTTCGGCTTTTGATTGGCGACGAGTGGCACCGCTCCCGACACATCGATTGAACTCGAAAGCGCAGGTGAGATCAGCTCGATTTCCTCGATCTTCCAAGGGTCATCTACATTTTCGCCTACTTGCGTCGTCAGTCGCTTGGCGCTCGATGCAGTGCCTTTTATCCAGTTGACGATGCTGACGTGCACCTGAGCTTCACCGCTCCAAACCTGCGTCGATACGGCGTCTGTTATCGTGCCGCCATTTCCGACGATGTGGTCGAGGCTCGCCTCGCGGCCTTCATTCTGCCGTATGGTGTTCGTGCCGACGAGCCCGGCGCGGCCTCCGGCCGGAAGCGCATTGTGCGCGAGACGAAACCAGTGGGTGCAGAAGTCGGCCATCTTTGGCACGTCGGCAAAGCGCGTATGCACTTTGCGCGCGTATTCATAGCCGTGCTCCTCCGCAACGAAACGCGACCCGAGATACGGCGGATTGCCGATGATCGCGTCCGCCTTCGGCCATTCGGTGAAGAGCGCGTCGGCGCAGATGATCTGCTCGTCGAGGTTATCCAGCGGGAGCGGCTTTTCGAAGACGAGCAGGCCTTCGGCGTCCTCGGTTTTTTTCGCCTCAGCGAGCTCGAGTTCCTTGGCCAGCATGAGCGTGACGCGCGCGAGCTCGACGGCGAACGGCACGATGTCGATGCCGAAGAATTGTGAGAGTGAGATGGCAGAGACGAGGCGGTCGGGCTTTTCGCCTTTGTCGCGCAGACGCACGAGCAGCTCGCGTTCGAGCCGCTTCATTTCGCGATAGGCGATGTAGAGGAAGTTGCCGGAGCCGCAGGCTGGGTTGAGGACGCGGAACCGGCGCAGCTCCGTCAGCAGCGCGCGAAGCTCGGCCAGCGTTTTCGCCGCCTCGATGCGCTTGCGCCAGGGGCGGACGATGGTTGGTCCCACGACTTTCTGGATGTCGAACTCGCTGGTGAAATGCGCGCCAAAGGCGTGGCGCTCGCCTTTGTCCATGCTCTCCTGGAAGAGCGTGCCGAAGATTTCCGGCTTCACCTGCGACCAATCGCCGTGATGCGCCGCGTCGTGCAGCGCGTAGAGCTCGGGACGTTTCAACTCGACGGGGTCAATGACGGCGAACAAGCCGCCGTTGAAGTACTCCACGTTCTGAAACCGACCGGCTTCGGCAGGCTGCTGTGAGTTCATCTGCCGAAAGAGGCCGCCGATAAGGTCGTAGGAGCTTTGGCCGTCGACGCAGTCTTTCAGTGTTTTCGTGACGATATAGTCCGGCAGCAGCCCGATGTCTTCCGAGACGAGCGCGACGAGGAGCTGAAGGATGAAACGCTGGGCACGCTCGCGTGCGACGCCGCGCGCGACCATCTCTTTGAAGACGTGTGCGAGGATGTCAGCGGCCTTCCGTGTGACGGCGACGAGATTGTTGCCAAAGACCGGCTGCTGTGGATGGGAGAAGAGAAAGGCGAGCGCGTTCGGATTCTCCGGCAGCTCGGTCAGGGTGAGGCGCTCGACCGGATCGAAGAGCTGGGTGTTGAAGTCGTAAATCCAGAACTGATCGAAGTTGCAAAGGATGACGTAGGGCGGGCGCTTCGGAACGATGTGCGTCCAGTAATTGAAGGTCTGGTCGTAGTGCTTCTCGAGGTTCTCACCGCGCGACTTCATCTCGATCAGCACGCGATCGGGCCAGAGGAGGTCGGCGAATTTCTTTCCGTCCTTGGGTCTCGCGCCGTTCGCACCTTTAATCAGCTCCAGCTGCGCGGAGCCAGGCTTCTTCGCGATGCGAAACTCGAATGTCGCGCCGGCTTCGATTACCCCCTCGTGACCGAGGGCGCGGAAGAGGTGATCGAGGAAAGTCTGCGCCTCGCTTTTCTCGTCGCCCTTGAGCTGGCGGGCGAAGGCGACGAACCCGGCGGTGCTTTGTTTCAGCTCGGAATGATCCGCAACCCACAGCTAAGCTACCAAGCCGTTGCCAGCGCGCCAATGTCTTGGCGCCTGAGGCTCGAATGGACGCCAGGGGGAGTAGAGAGCGCGTCGTACGTTGGCGCGCGCCGCAACCTGCGTATCGTGCCGCGTTATGACGCACCAACCCTTGGCAGGAAAAATCGGCGTCGTGTTCGGCGTGGCGAACAAACGCAGCATCGCGTGGGCGATCGCCAAGGCGTGGGCCGCAGGGGGCGCGAAACTGTTTTTCAATTACCAGGGCGAGCGCTTGAAGGAGAACGTGGAGGAGCTGGTGGGCGAGTTTGGTGAGGGCACGCCGCTCTGGCCGTGCGACGTTTCGCGCGATGAAGACATCGCGGGATTCTTCGGGAAGGTCCGCGGCGAAACCGATAGAGTTGATTTGATGCTGCACTCGGTGGCTTTCGCGCCGAAGGAAGCGCTCGAGGGCGATTTCGTCAGCACGACGCGCGAAGCGTTTCGCACGGCGCACGACATCAGCGCCTACTCGTTGGTCGCGCTGGCGCGTGAGGCCGCGCCACTGATGACGAACGGTGGCAGCATCGTGGCGATGAGCTACTACGGCGCGGAGAAAGTCGTGCCGCATTACAATGTGATGGGGGTGGCGAAGGCTTCGCTCGAAGCTTCGACGCGGTATCTCGCCTACGATCTAGGACCGAAGAAAATCCGCGTAAACTGCATCTCAGCGGGTCCGGTGAACACGCTCGCGGCACGCGGGATCAGCGGCTTCAGCTCGATGCTGAAGCACTATCAGGAACGGGCGCCCTTGAAGCGGAGCTGCGACCCGGCGGAACTTGGCGCGACCGGTGTGTTCCTCGCGAGCGACGGAGCGGCGTCGATTACCGGCCAAGTGATCTACGTCGATGGCGGGTATCAAATCATGGGGATGTAATCTGATTTTTTGGATGATCACGCGACTTTGGCGCGGCTGGGCGACGGGTGAAAACGCGGAAGCGTATAAGCGCTTGCTTCGCGACGAGATTCTGCCCGGCATCGCGCGGCGGCTGACCGAGGCCTATCGTAGAGCGCGACTCTTCCGGCGAGAAACGGAAGGCGGCGTCGAGTTCCTGACGATTCTAACTTTCGACTCGGAGGATGCGATTCGATCGTTTGTGCGGGAGGACATCGAAGCCGCCAATCTGCCGGCAAAAGCGCGGGCTCTGCTCGGCCGTTTCGAGACGCGTGCACAACATTCTCGTGAAGTTCCGCTGCGATGAACCGCTTCGCCCTGGCTGCTCAGCTGCGGCAAATCGTTGGTGCCGGTGCGGTGGCGGAGGACGAGGAAACACTGCTCGCGCATGGGGGCGATAAGTGGTTCGCGAATCACTTACCGGAAGTTGTCGTCTTCGCGCGCACGACCGCGCAGGTCAGTCAGCTGCTGCGGTTCGCGTCGCGCGAGAAGATTCC
>DATHXZ010000002.1:0-10696 GCA_035459405.1 Chthoniobacterales bacterium | reverse complement strand
CACGCCGAAAGATATCGACATCGCGACGGATGCGCGGCCCGAGCAGGTGCAGAAGCTCTTTGCGCGAACATACGCCGTCGGTGCGCACTTCGGCGTCATCGTAGTGTTGCTGGACGGGGTGCAATTCGAAGTCGCCACATTCCGATCCGACGGGGCTTACGTCGATGGCCGTCGGCCGACCGAAGTGCATTTCTCGAGCGCGGAAGAAGATGCCGCGCGACGCGACTTCACCATCAACGGGATGTTCTTCGATCCAGTCGCCGAGCAGGTCATCGATTTTGTCGGCGGTCGCGTTGATCTTGAGGCGCGCATCGTTCGGGCCATCGGAGATCCTGCACAGCGGTTCGCAGAGGACCGGCTGCGAATGCTGCGCGCGGTGCGCTTCGCGACGACCCTGCAGTTTACGATCGAGCAGGGCACCTGGACAGCTCTGGAGGCAAGCTCTGCATCGATCAGCGAGATCAGCGCGGAGCGAATCCGCGAAGAGTTGGTGCGCATCTTCATGTCGCCGCAGCGGGTTCGCGGCTGGGATCTGCTCGACGCGACCGGGCTGATGCGCGTCGTGCTGCCGGAGCTCGAGGCGTTGAAAGGCTGCGAGCAGCCGCCGCAGTTCCATCCGGAAGGCGATGTCTTTAAGCACACGCGGATCATGCTCGAGCTGCTGCCCGCCGAGGCATCACTGCCGCTCGTCTTCAGTGTCCTGTTTCACGACATCGGGAAGCCGCCCACCTACACCGTCGACGCGACCGGTCGCATCCGCTTCAACGGCCACGATCGCATCGGCGCGGAAATGACGGAAGCAGTCATGCAGCGGCTGCGATTTTCGCGCGCGGAGATCGACGCCACGGTCGAGATGGTGCGGCAACACATGGTCTTCAAGGACGTGCCGTATATGCGGACGGCGAAGCTGAAGCGCTTCATGGCGCGGCCGACTTTCAACGAGGAGCTGGAGCTGCATCGGGTCGACTGCGCGAGCAGCCATGGCATGCTCGATAACTACGATTTCCTGCAAGCGAAGCGGGAGGAGTTTGCAAATGAGTCGATCATTCCGCCGCCGCTGGTGCGAGGCGATGACTTAAAGGCGCTCGGCTTGAAGCCCGGGCCACAGTTCGGTGAAATTCTCGAAGCGGTGGAAACGCGGCAGCTCGAAGGCACGTTCCGCGATCGAGATGACGCGCTGGAGTGGGTCAAACGCGAGTTCGGTGAGTCCGGCGGGTCGCCGGGCTGCAGCTCGTAATTGCGCCATGCCAGCATGCCTCGCGCCAGTCGCGGGCTCCGAGCTGGGCGGCTAGCGCCCCGGCTGCTCTATACACCTTGAACGAGCTACACGCCCGTTGTGCCGCCATTGCCTGTGCAAGGCAGGGTGGACGCATTGCGTCAGCTTACGACGCGAGTGACGAAAAGGTCTGTTCCGGCAGCGCCTCTCCCGGATTGGGAGAGGCGCACCCAAGATCAGCGGAACAAGACCGCGTTACTTCGTGTTGTAGACTTCTACCAGGCCGACACCCGTTCCGTTGTCCACGCCGGAAAGGATAACGGTATAAATGCCAGCGGGCAGTTGCACCGCGATCGCTGATTCGCGCTCATTCGCCGGCTGCAGACCTTTCGAGGCGACGACGGCCGCTTGGGTCGGATCGTCCTGGTAGTTGTCGTTGAACGTGATGCGCTCACCGTTGCCGTCGCGCAGGTCGAGGGCGGGGTCGCTCAATGGATTGGCGACGCCAGCATCCTGCAGCGACGGGCCAATGCCGCGTAGCACGATCTGGGTAGCGCCGGTGTCTCCGCCGACGAAGAAGCCGCCGATCATTACGTTTTGCTCGGTCGCGACAAACCCGCGGGTGCTGATGTTGGCCAGCTGCGATGGTGTGCTCTGGCTGATATCGTAGATTTCTACGAGCGCGACTCCAGTCGCTGGGCCCTTGCCGTGGACAGTGGCGGTGTAGAGCCCGGGGTTCAGTGTCGCGATGATGGCCGACTCGCGATCATCTTTCGGCGCAAGCTGGCTATTCTCCATCTGTTGCCGTTGTATGTCCTTCCAGTCGTCGTTGGTGGCGATGATCGAGCCGTTCGAGCCGTTGAGCTCGAGCACGGGATCGAGAAGCGGATCGGCGACCTGGGCTTCCGACAAGGAAGGTCCGATGGCGCGGAGCACCACCTGTTTGGCCTGATCGCCGGTGATGATGAAACCGCCAATCAGCACGTTCTCGCCCGTGCCGACGCGTTCGCGGGTGGAGATGTTCAGGAACTGTGTCGGAGTCGGCGTAGGAGTCGCTGTTGGAGTCGGCGTTGCCGTTGGAGTCGCCGTCGGAGCCGGGGTTGCCGTTGGAGTCGCTGTCGGATTCGGCGTTGCCGTTGGAGTTACGGTCGGCGTTGGAGTGGCAGTCGGCGTCGGGCTCGGCGCCGGCTCGTCATCATCGGTGATCGTGCCCCTGCCCTGGCCATCATCGATGGTGGCGTTGGTAGCATCAGACAGGTTGACGAAGAATGTCTCGTCGGGTTCATCCGTCGGGTCGCCCAATACCGGCACAGTAGCGTTCTGGCTGGTTTGCCCCGGCTCGAACGTGAGCGTGGCTATTGTTTCGGTGTAGTCGGCTCCTGCCGTGGCGGTGTCGTCGGCGGTGGCGTATCTTACTGTCACCGTCGAAGAGCTTGGGTTCGACAGGGTCACAGCGAACACAGCGTTCGTCGACCCGCTATTACCTTCTGGCGTAGCCGGCGCGTCGCTGATTGAGATCCTCGGCGCGGCATCATTGTCGATGATGGTTCCGATGCCTTCGCCATCTCCAAGCGTCGCATTCGACGGGTTGGAGAGGATCAGGCTGAACGTCTCGCCTGCCTCATCTGTAGTGTCGCCGACCACCGGCACCGTCACGGTCATGGTCGTCTGGCCTGGAGCGAAGCTGAGCGGTCCGCTTTGAGCAGCGTAGTCGCCGGGAGCAGTCGCGGTGCGGTCCTGCGTGGCGAAGTTGACGGTCACGGTGGAACCAGACGTGTTTGACAGCGTGACGGTGAAGGTGGCGTCAGTCGTGCCGCTGTCACCCTCCGTCACGGTCACGTCGTTGACTGAGATGGTCGGCGTGCCCTCATTGTCGATGATCGTGCCCACTCCCTGGTCATCCGCGATCCTGGCGTTTGTCGCGCCGGAGAGGTTGACGAAGAATGTCTCGTTCGCCTCATCAAAGTCGTCGCGGGTGATTGGCACGGTGATGGTCCTGCTGGTCTCGTTCGGAGCGAAAGTCAGCGTGCCCATCTGTGCGGTGTAGTCGGTCGCGGCAGTGGCAGTGCCGTCTGCGGTCGCGAAGTTGACTGTTACCGTCTGTGTGGTGGCGGTGCCGCCCTTGGTTACGGTGAAGACGGCGCTTCTCGTACCGGGGTCGTTTTGCGTCGGCGGGGCATCCTCACTGACACTCACGTCATTGATGGTGAGGAACGGGAAGTCGTCGTCGGTGATGGTGCCGACACCCTGATTGTCGATGATCGTCGCGTTGCTGCTCGGATTCGTCAGGAAGACGAAGAACGTCTCGTCGGGCTCAACCATGGTGTCGCCGATGACCGGCACGGTGATGGTCCTGACGGTCTCCGCTGGCGCAAAGCTCAACGTGCCGCTTTGAGAGGTGTAGTCCGTAGGCGCCGTCGCAGTGTTATCCGCAGTCGCAAAATTGACGGTGATCGTCTGCGATGTGGACCCGCTCTTCGTCACGGTGAAGACAAAGTTCGTGGTACCGCTGTTTCCTTCCGCCCGGGTCACATCACTGATCGTGAGCGTTGCCACGGCGGAATCGTCATCGCGGATGGTGCCGACGCCTCGAGGAGGGTTGGAAATCGAGGCAGCGGTCGCATTTGAAAGATTGACGTTGAAGGTCTCGTTCGGCTCGACGGTGGTGTCGCCCAGGATCGGGATCGTAATCGTCTGAGTGGTGTCGGACGGAGCGAAAGTGAGCGTGCCGCTCTGCGGGGTGTAATCGGATCCCGCCGTGGCCGTGCCATTGCTGGTGGAGAAGTCGACGGTGGTCGTCCTGTTCGTCGTTCCACTCTTCGTGACGGTGAAGACGAAGTTCGTCGTGCCATCATTGCCTTCTGCCTGGGAGACGTTGTTGATCGAGAACCGGACAGTGTCGTCGTCCACGATTGTTCCGACGCCTTGGCCATCGGCCAAGGTTGCGTTACTTGGGCTCGAGAGATTAACGAAGAAATTCTCGTCGGGCTCCACCGTAGTGTCGCCGTTGACTGCGATGGTGATCGTCCTGATTGTCTCGTTCGGCGCAAAGCTTAGCGTGCCGCTCTGCGAGCTGTAATCCAGCCCTAGGACAGTCGCGGAGCCGTCCTGGGTGGCGTAGTTGACGGTTACAGTCTGGTTGGTGGCCCCGCTTTTGGTCACGGTGAAGACGAAGTTTGTCGTCCCGGAGTTCCCCTCGGTCCTCGTGACATCGTCGATCGAAAGCGTCGGAGCTCCATCATCATTCTCGATTGTGCCCAGTCCCTGGCTGTCCGAGATCCTGGCGTTCGAAGCGCCGGACAGATTGACGGAGAACGTTTCGTTCTGCTCGTTATTGAGGTCACCGACCACCTCCACGACGATCTCTTCCGTGTTGTCGCCGGGAACAAACGTCAAGGTGCCCATCTGCTGCGCGTAGTCCGAACCCGCAGTCGCAGGGTTTGAGCCCGGGCCATTCGCCGTGGCAAAATTGACCATCGCGGTGAGCGAAGTCTGGCCCTGTCGCGTGACGATAAAGGTGAACCGGGTAGCCGGAGTGGTGCCGGTGTTGCCCTCGGCCATGCGGACGTCGTTGATCGCGAGCGTCGAGTCGTCATTCTGAATCGTCCCCTGGCCCTGCCCGTCCACAATCGTGGTGCTCTCCGCAGGCGTCTGGTTGGAGAGATTAACGAAGAAGTTTTCGTCCCCTTCGTTCGCTGTGTCGCCGACTACCTGGATGGTGATCGTCCTGGTGGTTTCGTTCGGAGCAAAAGTCAGCGTGCCGTTCTGCGACACGAAGTCCCCGCCCGACAATTGCGTGGCGCCGCCAGTGGCGGTCCCATCCATCGTCGCGTAATCGACTCTGACCTCCCTCGAGGTCGAGCCGCTCTTCGTGACGGTGAAGACGAAATTCCTCGTGTCGCTGTTCCCCTCAGCCATGGTCACATCGCTGATCGCGAGCTGCGCCGAGGAGTCATCGTCGACGATGGTTCCCGTGGCGGTCGTGCGCGCGATGGTCGCATTGGTTGCGCCTGAAAGATTGACGGTGAACGTCTCATCAGGCTCGACCACTGTGTCGGCGACGACAGCGACCGTGATGGTCTTGCTCGTTTCGCCAGGGTTAAACGTCACCGTGCCGCTCTGAGCGGCGTAATCCGACGGAGCGGTCGCCGTGCCGTTGGCCGTCGCGTAGTTTACCGTGATCGTCTGGAAACTGGCGTTCGAGAGCGAGACGGTGAAATTGAAGTCCGTCGTTGTCCCGGTGCCTTCAGGCTGCCTTACGTCATTGATCGAGATCGTGGGCTGCGAATCGTCATTGGTGATCGTGCCAGTGCCAATGCTATCGCCGATTGTGGCACCGCCTGTCGCATTCGAAAGGTTGACGACGAAGATTTCGTTCGGCTCGAACACTGTTTCGCCGACGACCGGAACGGTGATCGTCCTGGTCGTGTCTGTCGGCCCAAATGTCAGGGTGCCGCTCTGGGCCAGGTAGTCCGCTGGCGCGACGGCGGTCGCGTCCGCAGTCGCGAAGTCGACCGTCACGTTCGACGTGTTGACTCCAGTCTTCGTAACGGTGAAAACCGCATTGGTCGTGCCGGAGTTACCTTCGACGACAGTGGCGTCATTGATTGCGAAGGTCGCAGCGGTCTGAGCCTGAAGAGAAAAGGCGGCTGAAAGGGAAAAGCACGCTGCGACGAGCGCGATGCGCAGTGAAGAGAGAACCGAGAATCTCAGATGGCTCGCGACGTGCGTGAAAGGGAGTTGCAGTTTGCTTTTCATAATGAGGGAGACAGCGATTCAGTTATGCCCGGACGAGCAATCGAGAGACTTGAGTTTCGATTTCAAACAGCGTGGGCAGGTTCGGACTCGGCAAGGCATGTTCAGGGTTGTTCCCCCAAGTCTGCGCTGCGCGCGCACGATTTCATGAGCGACATCTTACGCCGATCGCGGTTCACGGCGAGTTATGAACGGTAACGTCGCTGTTACCTTAGTTGAGACCTCGGCGGCGAAGACGTAAGCCGAACAGCCGCTCCGCCGGCGTTCCGCAGCGCGCTTTGCGCCACGGCGCTTGCTGCAACCTAACGAGCCACAAATTCAGCTTCGGGCACGAAGACGCGCGACCGCAGACCGAGGAGCACCGGCCAACGACGGAAGGTGAGTGGAAGGCGGTGCCTCGTCGGCTTGCATCGCGTGCTTAAGGCCGTTCGGCATGTCTTAGGCGGGCAGTCGAACACCGGGGGTGCCCCGTCTTACTGGAGCCGGTAGACCTCCAAGCCGAATGGCGGTGGTAGCTGCCTAGCGAAGGTGATAAACTTCGACCAAGCCAACGCCGGTCCGGAGTTGTTGCCAGCAACGATGACGATGTAACTGCCTCGCGGAACACTCGCCAAAAGCGCGGACTCGAGGTCGTTCTGTGGCGCTACCCCGGCAGCGGCGATTTCCGCCTGGTCGGGATCGGTTCTCCAGTGTCGTTCGACTCGAGCGGCGACCCGTTGCCGTCTACCAATTGCAGCGTCGGATCAGCCAGCGCGTTCGCGACACCCCGTGGTTCAGCGACGGACCGATAGCACGCAGGATGACGCGCGCGTTTCCTTCGCCGCCGACGATGAAGCCGCCGATCATGACATACGTTCCCGTCTGCACCAGACCGCGGGTGCTGATGTTCGCGAGCCGTGAATCGGCCGTCTGGTTCAGGTCGTAAGCTTCTACCACCGCCACGCCAGTTGTGTTGTTCTTGCCCCGCACGACCGCCGTATAATTGCCGGGATCGAGAGTTCGAACGATCGCAGATTCGGCCTCCGAATCGGGCGGGATCGTGGTCGCCTCGATCTCTGCCTGCTGGCTTTCTTTCCAGTTGTCGTTGCGCGCGAGTGAAACGTCGTTCCCATCCACCAACTCGAGCGTCGGATCGGCGAGCGCTCCCGAGATGCCGCGGCTGCTGAGCGACGGGCCGAGCGTGCGCAGGATGACGCGCTTCGGCTGGCTGCCCGTAATGATGAAGCCGCCGATCCGCGCGTTGTCGCCTGTCTCAACACGCAGCCGAGTCGAGATGTGTAACAACTGCGAGGGCGACCCGCCGGGGAGCTGATATGTTTGCCGGGATGGAGGAGAGGTCGAATGCAACCAGCGCGCGGCGAATGCCGCTGCCGTCACTCCGCCCCGCAAACAGATAATCTCCTTGTCCATTGCTGAGGCTGCCGGTGCTCGACTCGTAGAGGGGGTTGTCCTTTGAAGCATTCAGCGCCGTCATCTGCGCGGAGCCGATGGAAGCTGTCGCAAGGGCGCAACCAACACCAGAGCCACGAGCGAACGCGACAGCAGCGGCTGCTTCTGATGTGAGGGGGTGATTGGCATATCTTCGTTCCGTCCTCTGGTGCTTTCGTGAGCGGTAAACGTTGTGTTTCGCGGCCCAACCTTACGCGCGAGCCAGCCTGCGCGAGAGGTTAGTCACGGCGGTTCGTAAGCCTCGTTCACAACCAGCTGCGCTGTTCGCGCTTTGAAAGCGAGAACATGACAGACATGAGGCGAGCAGCTGAAAGTAACACAGCTGTTACTCAGCTAGTGAGCAATGTCCGTCTCAGACTCAGTCGGCTGCGCTTCACGAATCATGTAGCCGACGTGCCGAATCGTATGGATCAACGGCGGAGCGCCGAGCTTACGACGGAGCCGCCCGATGAACACTTCGACAAGCTTCATGTCGTAGTCGTGCTCCCGTTCCCAAACGCGCTCGCACAGCTCGGTCCGTGTGAAGACGCGGCCCGGCTCTCGCATCAGCACCTTCAGCAACGTCACCTCGCGCGTGGAAAGAACAATCCGGCGCGAATCGCGGCGGGTTTCGTGGTCGATCAGCCGCAGCGTCAGATCGCCGACGCGGAGCGTGAGCGCCGGCTCTTCAGCGTAACGCCGCCCCAACGCATTCACGCGGGCAACCAGCTCCTGCATCGCAAACGGCTTCGACAGATAATCATCCGCGCCGAGCTTCAACCCGGTGATCCGATCGTTCAGCTCTCCATGAGCGGTGAGCATCAGCACACGCGTGGAGATGCGCCGGTCTCGAATCTGCCGCAGAACATCAAACCCGCTCAGGCCAGGGAGTCCGACGTCGAGCACGACGAGATCGAATCGCGCTACCGCCATCTCGCGCAATGCGACTGCCCCATCGTGCACTACCACGGGATCGTGCCCAGCCTCGGTCAGCGCGGAGGTCAGATGCCGCGTCAGTCGAGCTTCGTCGTCGATGATCAGAATCCGCATTGTCGGTCGTTAGGCGAAAGGAGCGATATCTCCGAAATTGCCTCAGTTAACCGACCGCAGCGGCGGCTCGACAGCAAGTCCCACGTCGCTGCGAAATGTAACGCGGTCGTTACCTCCGCGTGCGTGAGATCGAGCCGGCGTGAGGGCACGCCGGCTCCAGCGCAGACACCTAGAAGCGCACCGTCAATTGCGTAGCAAAGGTATGCCCGCTCCCGCCACGCCGATCGCCGAGCTCCAGGTTATACTGCACCTTTAGCTGGGTGTGAGCAGTCAGCCGATAGATTAGCGCAGTGTCCAGGCGCGAGGTGTCGTGCCACCACTGAAATTCGCCGCCATCGGCGGCATCGATTTCACCGAAGAACTGCTGGTTCCACCGGAGGGCGCCGAAGAATTGCGGCGTGAATTTGTATTTCGCCTCGATGTAGTAGGCGAAAGCGTCTGCGTCTCCGCCTACGGGAAGTTCAAAGCGGACCTGGTAAGCTTCTGCCCACACCTGAAGGTAACGCCAGGCAAAGCTCACATCCTGACCCAGCACAATATGACTGTAATCACCCCGGTCGCGCCCCGCCGGCAGGCCCGGCTCCGCTTCCGGCCGAAAAAACGAGCCCTTACTGGCGGAGAAACCGAAGTTCCACCTTTCGCTCGGCCGCATCCCGACGCGTGCGTTCACCGTCGGATGCTCGAACCCGATTTGCGTCAGGTCCCAGCTTTCCGGTCTCGAGGTAAGAGCTGCGTTTTTGATCTCAGCCGCGTAGTCAAACTTCCCGAGTCGCCCCGTGACGGAAGCTCCCGTCGCGTAGCTCGGGCCCCAGATCAGCGGCAGGTATTCCCATTTCTCGACGACCAGCTCACGGCGGCGGATGGACTCCTCCGGGAGCGCATCCTCATCATGCAGAACGGTGACGTCCTCATAGAGGAGCGGCGCAGTGATGAACGGGTTGTCCCATGAGAGATGCCGCGGGTTCCAATTGCCGGTCACGGCCGCGAACTTGCCGACCTGGATGCTGAGGCGTCCGTCCGCCCACGGTGAGACGCGCAGCGCGTATTCATCCGCGCGAAAGCCGACGCCTTCGTCGGTCGGATCGAAACCCCGATCAAGCCGCACCTGTGAGAAGAAGTAGACGTGCGGCCCGGCTTGCACATCGAGGAAGACGGAGAGCCGCGGGTTGAAGAGCGAGTTGCCTTCCGCATCAAAGAGGCCGGGCGGAAACAAGGCGTCCCAGCGGTAATACTCGAGATCCAATGTCCCGCTCAGCCGCGCGCGGAGGTTGTTGTCGAACGCCTGAAAGCTGAGCGTCTCGCCCACCTGATCGAGGAAGTCCTGTGCGGGCACGCTCGTGACGAACAGCGTGCAGCAAAGGGCGAGCAGACGCGCTGCTCTCATGCTCGTTGCGTGCGCGTCGCGGCGGGCGCCGGCACGCGCGCCACGCGGAACCGCACCTCAAATTCTGTCCAATCATTTTGCGATCGCACCAGGCGCACATCGCCGCCATGGAAGCGCGCGAGTTCCCGAGCGAGGTTCAGCCCGAGCCCGTGGCCCGGCACATTCTCGCCCATCTCACCACGATGGAACCTCTCGAAGATGTGTTCGCGCGCAGGACCGACAATCGCGCGGCCGGTGTTGCCGACGGTCAGCACCACGTGATCGTCTTCTTCCCGCGCGGTGACGTGAATGCGCCCGCCGCTGCGGTTGTACTTGCGCGCGTTCTCGAGCAGATTCTGCACGATCAGGCTGACATAACGCCGTTCACCCGCGACGTGCAGGAGCGCAGGACAATCCACCTCCACCTGCACGTCGATCTCCTCAGGCAACGCGGTGAAGTCATCCAGCCATTCATCGAGCAGCTGGCAAAGATTGACCGGGCCGAATTGGATCTGCAGCCGCCCTGCGTCCATCCGCGACAGCAGCAGCAAATCGTCGACGACTCCCGTGATGCGGTAGGTCTGGTGCAGCAACGCGGAAAGCTCGTTATACACTTCCGGCTGGAGATCGTCGCGCAGCAGCAATTCCTCGACGCCCGCGCGCAACACGGTGACGGGCGTCTTCAATTGATGTGAAGCATCGGCGGAAAAACGCGCCGCGCGTTGCAGCTCTTCGCTCGTTGCTTCCAGCTTGCTCTCCGCCTGCTCCCAATGGGCGCGGTTCTCTTCGGAAGTGACAGCCAGTTGCTCGACAGGCGCGGCCAGACGCAACGCGACGAAGTGGCTGGCCACTAGACCGATGATCAGCAGCGCGGCGCCCGCGAG
>DATHXZ010000001.1:0-2052 GCA_035459405.1 Chthoniobacterales bacterium | reverse complement strand
TCCGCATTCTGACCGGCGCGCCGATGCCGGCCGGCGCCGATGCGGTAGTGATGCAGGAGGATACGACGCCTGCGGCGGATCAGATCGTCGTGAACACAACCGTCGCGCCGGGCGAGTTCGTTCGCCGACGGGGCGGCGATGTCGCTCCCGGCCAGAAGCTCGTGAGTGCGGGGCAGCGTATCCGACCCGCGACGGCGGCGTTGCTGGCGTCGCAGGGATTAGCATCCATCGAAGTAGGCACCGCGCCGCGGGTATCAATCGTTTCCACAGGCGATGAGCTTGCGCCGCCCGGCACGGAGCTGCGTGCTGGGCAGATCTACGACGCCAACACGCCGCTCCTAGCCGCGCTGGTTCGTAGGTGCGGTGCGGCGGTAGCTTCAGCCGAGCACGCGGTCGATGACGAACGCGCCACAACTAACGCCGTGCGACGCGGCATTGATTCCGACGTCTTGATCGTCACCGGCGGCGTCTCCGTCGGCGCTCGTGACTTCGTGAAACCCGCCGTTGTCGCGGCTGGCGGCGAGATCGCCGTTTGGCGCGTGTCGCTCAAACCGGGCAAGCCATTCGTCTTCGGCCGCGCCAACAATTGCGCCATCTTCGGGCTGCCCGGCAACCCCGTCTCTGCGTTTGTAACGTTTCTGCTGTTTGTTCGCCCGGCAATCCTGAAGCTCGCCGGCGCTGCCGACGAATGGCTTTCGCTCCCGAGCGTTCCTGCCACCGTAGCCGCGGATATAGCCAACGACGGCGATCGCCCGCACTACGTGCGCGGCTCATTAAACGGCGGCGCGTTTACCCCGGTGGGCCGCCAGGAGTCTCATGCGATCTACGGCCTCAGCCGGGCAGACGCGCTGCTGCTCGTCCCGCCCCGTGCGGCGATCAACCGTGGCGACATCGCGAACGTCTTCGTCTTTGATTAACCACTCGCGCCGAGCCGTTTGACAGTCGGAACGCTCCCCCTAGCTTTAATGCCGTTGAACACTGGAGCTGTCACCCCTCGCGCGCCCAGACAGGTTGACGATTCCCGCGCGGACGCGGAGCAGCTCTCGCACATTGTCCTCGAGATGCAGCGCTGTTTTGTGCTGCGGCTGTCGAAGGAGCTTGCGCCCGGCAACGTCTCGTTCCCGCAGTTTTTCCTGCTCGCGGCGCTCGACCAAAAAGAGGTGCTGACGATGTCGGAGATCGCGCAGAAGATGGGACACACTACGGCCGCGGCCAGCGGGCTTGTCGCCCGGCTCGAAAATCTCGGCTACGTTGTGCGCTCGCACGCGCGCGAAGATCGCCGCAAGGTGCTCGTTTGCATCACCGACAAAGGTTCTGCTCTGGTGCGGCGCATCCGGGAGGAGATGGTCGGCAATCTGATGAAGCTGATGTCGCATCTCACGCCCGACGAGCAGAAGGCCTGGCTGCAGATCTACACAAAGATCTACAGCTACTGTCAAAAGAAGTGACACACGCCCGCTCGCGATTAGAGCGCGGCGCTCAGCGTCTCAAAATCGGAACGCGCTGATCCCAGACACGGGAAGCCTTTACGCGCCGGCTGTCCGCTGCTCGGACAACAAGCTGTTACGGCTCAGCCACTTGTGTCTTCTCGAACTGCACGGCACGGCGCTTGCGTTCCACCGCTAAACCTAGTGGACTCTGTACGGTCACCGGCTAACCTAAGCACCGCTCCAGCTCCGCGCGTCTTAACCTCTCAATGCGAAAAGTTCTCAGCTACGCCGTCGCGATCGCGATCCCGCTCCTTACTGCGCATCTCGCGACAACTCTGTTTGCCGGCCAGGAGTTCACCGCGAGCGGCAGCTACGGGTCGCGGCGGTTCACCCTGCAGCAGGCGATCGAGACCGCCCTGCGGCAGAATCCGGACATTCTGCGCGCCCTCCAGGAGATCGAGCGAACCAAGGGGTTAGTAGTCGAAGTGCGCGGGCAGGCACTGCCGCAGCTTGAAGCCACCGCTGTCTTCCGGCAGACCGACCCCAATCTGGACGACTTCAGCGGCGTTTCCACCGGCGGCGGGAATTTCGGTGCAACACCGACGCCCGGTGCGACAGGGAC